>JAWSUE010000004.1 GCA_033549065.1 Bacillota bacterium | reverse complement strand
GAGTGATCGCGGTTCCTTGACATGTTTACTTTTATTACTGTATAATTTTCATATTCTAAATGCCTATTTAAGAAGGGGAAATTTAATAAATGAAGAGAACTTATCAGCCCAAAAAAAGAAAAAGGAAAAGAGTTCACGGATTCTTAAAAAGAATGAGTACTCAGGCAGGACGCCAGGTTATAAAACGGCGCAGGCAGAAGATGAGAAGAAAGCTTAGCGCATAAACTCTAAAATAATTTTAATGACACTTTTCAGACTTAAAAACAGTTGGGAATTTAAGCGGGTATACCGTTACGGCAGAACAGTCGTATCAAAAAACATCGTCCTTTATTACTACTCCAATGGTGGCCAAAATAATCGTCTAGGGTTTTCAGTAAGCAAAAAAGTTGGAAAAAGTGTCATCAGGAATAGAATCAAGAGAATCTATCGAGAAGCATTTATGAAGGTCGAAAAAGAGTTAATAACAGGTTACGACTTCATAATAATTGCAAGAAGGCCGGCAGCTGATGTTTCTTTTAATGAGGCATATAGGGAGCTGCATTTTCTTTGCCGGAGAGGAAAAATGCTATTACAGCAACATTAAAGATTCTTAACAGCTTGGCAGCAAAAATATGTATGCTGCTAATTAATGTGTACAGAATATTTATCTCTCCACTTAAGCCACAGGTATGCCGCTTTTATCCTTCTTGTTCACAATATACATATGAAGCGCTTAAACGTTATGGTTTTTGTAAGGGTATATTTATGGGTGTTAATAGACTGCTTCACTGTCATCCATTTAACCCGGGCGGTTATCACCCAGTTGATTAAATTGTAGGAGGAGTTTAAATGATTGATGCTATCGCCGAAATATTTGGCGCACTGATTAGCTTTTTATACTCATATATTCCCAATCTTGGTATAGCAATAATAATTATGACCCTGATCGTTAAATTAATTACATTTCCTCTAAATAACAAGCAAATACAGTCTTCAAAAAAAATGCAGATTCTTCAACCAGAGATGAAGAAAATCCAGCAGAAATTTAAAGATGATAAAGAAAAACAGAATCAAGCTATGAGCGAGTTTATGAAAGAAAATAATATAAACCCTCTGGCTGGTTGCCTGCCCTTGTTGATACAGTTTCCAATACTCATTGGCATATTCAGATTACTCAGGGAAGCTGATAAATTTTTAGATATGTCAGTTATAAATCCCTATTTATTTCAAGGAGCCGAATTAATTGATTTGCTGGCTGTTCCGAATGTGGGGTTTGATAATTTTCTTAATCAGATCAGTATATATTATATATTCCCATTAATTGCAGGAGCTACCACATATATTTATTCCAAGATGTCAATGCCATCAGACAGCAGTCAAAAAATGCTTCTCTATATGATGCCAATTATGATCACGGTATTTAGTTTTAGTTTCCCTGTCGGATTAGTCATATACTGGACAATGAATAATTTATTTTCTATTGGTCAGCATAAATTCATTGTTCGGATGGGTGAAGCAAAAGAAGAAAAAATTAGCTCAGGATTGGAAGATGTAACTGAAGGCAAAAAAGATAAAGAGATAAAGGTAGAAAAAAAATCTAACGGAAAAAAGAAATCTGATAGCAGTGGAAAAGCAAAAGCTCAAAAAGGGAAGGGTAAGAAATGAAAGATTATGAAGCAACAGGCCGCACCCTGGACGAAGCTATAGATAAAGCAATAACAGCTTTGGGAATAAGGAAAGAGAACGCTGAGATTAAAATTATTGATGAACCAGCTCAGGGTTTACTGGGTATTATTGGGTCAAAAGAAGCACGGGTTATGGTAAAGGTCAAAGAAAATCCAGTCGATTATATAGTGAAGTATATGGATATACTATTACATATTATGGACATAGAGGGAGAAATAAACATACGGGAAGACGATGAAAAACTGGATGTAATGATTTTGGGTCGAGATGTAGGCGTACTAATTGGTAGGCGGGGAAGAACGCTGAGCGAAATTCAGTACCTGTTAAATGTAACTGTGAGAAGGCAATTTAACAGTTTGAATAAAATGGTTGTTTTAGATATTGAAAATTACCGATCAAGAAGAGAAAAGACTTTGACACAGTTGGCTAAAAATGTTGCAAGAAAAGTTTCTCAAGACGGTAAAGAGCAAACTCTGGAACCAATGACCCCACAAGAGCGCAGAGTAATACACATTGCTCTTCAGGATTATCCTGATATCATGACTTATAGTAAGGGTCAGGAACCCCACAGGAAAGTCGTTGTGGCACCCAGGTAACAGTAAGATAGATAAACCGCCCCGTCTGACGGGGCGGTTTTTTGTGTATAATATCAATTGAAAGACGGAACTGTAATTGTATATTTTATCACCAGGAGTGAAAAAGATTGTATAAAAATGAAACGATAGCAGCAATAAGCACCCCCCTCGGTGAAGGAGGAATAGGTATAGTTCGGCTCAGCGGGCCAGATGCTTTTTCAATAGCAATGAGTATATTTAATTGTTCAAAGTCTGAAAAGCCTGGTTTTCCTGAACCACGGAAGCTATATCACGGATATATATATGAAGATGATCAGCAAATAATTGATGAAGTGCTAGTATCATTTATGCCAGCCCCGTATACATATACCCGCGAAGATATAGCAGAAATAAACTGTCACAGTGGAATAATTACTTTAAGGGCCATTTTACGCCTGGTTATTAAAGCAGGTGCCAGACTAGCTGAACCAGGTGAATTTACCAAGCGAGCATATTTGCATGGCCGGATAGATTTAAGCCAGGCTGAAGCAGTACTTAATATTATTAAATCTCGTTCTGAGGAAGCATTGAAAATTGCCGGCAGAGCTTTACAGGGTGAGCTATCTAGAAGAATTGGAGAAATAAGGGACATTCTAATAGCAACCAGAGCCCCCCTTGAAGCCAGTTTTGATTATCCGGAGGAGTTCACATCGGAAGAGATAGAAAGAGAAAACATTAATAAAAAAATAGTAGAAATTATTGCGAAGAGCAAGGAATTACTTATTAATGTTGAAAGAAGCAGGGCTATGCAGGAAGGTGTATCAATCGCAATTATAGGTAGGCCAAATGTTGGGAAATCTTCATTGTTAAATGCTTTAATGAGGCAGCAAAGAGCAATTGTTCATGAAATGCCCGGTACAACCAGAGACTTACTGGAAGGACAAATTAACTTAGGAGGATATCCACTATTATTGGTTGATACGGCCGGGATACAGGGTTCTGAAGATCCTGTTGAAAAAGAAGGAATTTCAAGATCCCGAAAGGCTGCAGAAAAAGCCAGATTACTATTAGTGGTGTTGGATGGATCGAAAGAAATAGCAAATGAGGATCGTGAGATATTTAGAATAATAAGTCAGGATCAGGGATTGATAATAGTAATCAATAAATCTGATTTAGAACAAAGACTTTCAGTTTGTGAGATAAAAGAAACATTTAAGGCCGACACAATAGTAAAAACTTCCGCGCTAACCGGCGAAGGAATTGACGAACTTGAAAAAACTGTAGCCAACAAACTGGATCAAATATTAGGTTACTCAGACATAAGCCCTATAGTAGTTTCTATCAGACATGAAGAAATCATCAAGCAAGCTTTATCGCATTTGGAATCAGCCTTAGAGCAAATTGATGAAAACCCATTAGAAATTACAAGTTTGGAATTAAAAAATGCATGGCATAAGTTAGGAGAAATAACCGGCGAAACTCTGGAAGATCAGATTCTGGATAAAATCTTCAGCGAATTTTGCTTAGGCAAGTAAGAAGTGCAAAAACCTCTTTTTTAACGGTGAGTGAATGAGTCAGATTTTGATGAAAAAAATGATTAAAAAATTGGGAATTGGGCTGACTTCCTGTCAGATAGAAAAGCTATTACATTATTCAGAACTATTGTTTGATGGCTTAAAGGAACAGCGGTTAACCGGAGAAAAGACATTAGAAGATATCATTAATAAACAACTTTACGATTCTATATATCCAATAAAACTATTTGAGATTGATCAGTCTAAAGATGCTTTGGATTTGGGGACCGGAGGGGGATTGCCTGGAATACCTCTGAAAATCTGCCTGCCCACGATGAAGTTCACTTTTATGGATTCCAATAAACGTAAAATGAATTTTATATATCGTGTGGTTCAAGCTGTCGAATTGGAAAAAGTCAGACTGCTTTGTGGAAGAGCTGAATACTGGGGCCAGATTGAAGAACACCGTGAAAGGTATGATTATGTTTTTAGTAAAGCGGTTGCCGAAATGAACGTTCTGGTTGAGTATACACTGCCATTAACACGAGTTGGTGGAGAGAACATTCTATATAAGGGGCCACGTGGTAATGAAGAATTGTTGGAAGCTTTTGGAGCAGTCGAACAATGTGGCGGTGAGATTATTGATATATATGACTACAAGCTAATTTCCGGTGAAATGAGAAAGATCATTAGAATCATAAAAAAAAGAAAAACTCCAGAAAAATATCCACGTCCCACAGGAAGGCCTGGTAAAAAACCATTGCGTTGATTTTAGAAAAATATACTCGAAATATTTATAGAGGAAAGTACTTGCCATTGTCAAAATATAATGAGAATGAAATACTAATGATGAACACGCATTATAACACTGGGAGGCGAACAAAATTATAGAGGAAACAGAAGTTAAATCAGATCAAGTCTATGCAATTGACTTGGAAAAGATCAAGCCAAACCCTTTTCAACCCCGGCGGGAAATATCTGAAGAGAAAATAGACGAGCTGGCCAAATCGATTAGAACCTCGGGACTAATTCAGCCGATTGTAGTCCGTAAAGCAATTAATGGATATGAACTTGTTGTAGGTGAAAGACGGTTTTTAGCCTGTAGAAAATTGGGGTGGAGAAAAATAAATGCAGCCGTTAAAAACTATTCTGACAGTGCAATGGCTACAACGGCTTTGATTGAGAATTTACAACGAGAGGGTTTAAATTATTTTGATGAAGCCCAATGTTATCAAAACATTTTGAGCAACTTTAATCTTACTCAGGAGACACTTGCCAGGCAGGTTGGGAAAAGCCAAGCTTCAATCGCAAATAAAATTAGACTTCTTAAATTCTCACCACAAGTTCAAAAAAAGTTGTTGGAAAACAATTTATCTGAACGACATGCCAGAGCATTACTTAAAAGTCAAAGTGAAGAGGAACAACTTAAACTGATCAAAGAAATAATTGAAAGAGGATTAAATGTAAGTCAAGCAGAAAAAAGAATAATGCAAGCTGAGGATAATAAAAAACAACAAAGTCGTGCAACTAGAAAAAAACCGGTTATAAGAGATTTACGGATTGTCTTGAATGCAATCCGGGAAACGATTGTAACAATACAAAACGCGGGATTATACCCCGAAGTTGATGAGAAGATAGAAAAAGATTACATTGAAATAACTATTCGTCTGACTAAAGAGATGCTGGAAAACCGGAAACGAATAACAGTTAATTCTTAATGGAGAAAGTTTCGGATTAAATTCAGAGGATGTTGATAATGGCTCATGTTATTGCAATTGCAAATCAAAAAGGCGGAGTGGGTAAAACTACCACTGCAATTAATCTTAGCGCGGCGATGGCCAAACTGGGAGCAACTGTTTTACTGGTGGATGTAGATCCTCAGGGTAATACAACCAGTGGCGTAGGATTATCAAGAAAAGATATCAATGATTGTATTTACAATGTCCTGATTGATGAAATGCCGATAAAAAAAATAATACTACCAACAAAATGGAAAAACTTATATGTAGTTCCAGCTACTATACAACTGGCCGGCGCTGAAATAGAACTGGTCTCAATGGTTTCGCGAGAAAGCAAACTTAAAAAATCTCTGGTCCCGGTACTAAGCGATTATGATTACATTTTGATAGATTGTCCCCCTTCACTCGGACTGCTTACTTTGAATGCGCTTAAAGCCGCAAATGGTGTTATGATCCCAATACAATGTGAATATTATGCCCTGGAAGGCCTGGGGCAGCTAATGAATACAATTTCGCTGGTAAGAAAACATTTAAACAATGAGTTGCGTATTGAAGGTGTAATTCTTACCATGTATGACACAAGAACCAACCTATCTGAGCAAGTAGCTGAAGAAGTAAAAAAATATTTTAAACAATACGTATATCAAACTATAATACCCCGAAATGTTAGATTGAGTGAAGCGCCAAGCCATGGTAAACACATCCTTGATTATGATCCAAAAAGCAAAGGCGCAGAATTACATATTGCGTTAGCCAGGGAGGTTATGGGCAGGTGAGCGAAAAAAAACGCCTGGGTAAAGGTTTGGGGGCTTTAATCCCCGAAGTTCTTGCGGTATCTCCCGAAACAAGTGAAATCGAACTAGCGGCGATTAAACCAAATCCTTTTCAGCCCAGGAAAAATTTTGATGATGAGAAGCTCAGGGAGTTATCAGCTTCGATAAAAGAACATGGAGTAATCCAGGCTGTAGTGTTAACAAAGGGTGATAATGATTATGAATATATATTGATAGCGGGTGAACGAAGATGCAGGGCTGCACAAATTGCAGGATTAACTAAAGTTCCCGCAGTAATTCGTGACATTGATCGTGGAACAATGCTGGAGATAGCACTCATAGAAAACCTGCAACGTGAAAACCTTAATCCAATTGAAGAGGCTGCAGCATATCGTAAGTTGATGGACGAATTTAATTATACTCAGGAAGAGCTGGCAAAAAGAATCGGCAAGAGCAGGCCAACAATTGCAAATAGCCTGAGACTGCTTTCACTTTCAGAACCAGTTAAGGAACTGCTTGAAAAAGGTGAAATTACTCCTGGACAGGCACGACCACTCCTGTCTATCAGCGATCGAGCTCTCCAATATCAATCTGCAATAAAAATAATTGAAGAGGGCTTATCATCCAGGGTATCAGAACAGATAGCCGCAGAAACCGGAAGGAAAAAGAGAATAAAAGGGGAAAAAGAGATCCATCAGGAACCACTTTTACAGGAATTGCAATTACAGATGCAGAGAGTTTATGGAACAAAAGTGCTTATTAAAAGGAGCAAAAATGGTGGAGCGATTGAAATATATTATTACAGCGAAGATGATTTAGAAAGACTGGTAAGCAAACTATTGCCTGATGGAGTACAATAAATGTTTCACGTGAAACAATTATTTTCATAGCCAATCAACTTAATGTTTCACGTGAAACAATAGGTTCCTGATGCACTTTTAAAAGAGCATGTAGGACATTTGGTCAAGGCTTGCACTGTATGTTATAATAAACAGGATATTTTATATCGGGGGCAATTATCTTTTTGTTATTGATATTTTGTGACCCGATATTTTCTTCGAAAGGATAAAGGTAGATTCATGACAGATTCACACAACAAAAGGTGTTTTACGATAATGGTTGTTCCTCATTCCGAGGAATCTACGTTTAGTTTGCGACTTCCTCTTTTTGCAGTTAAATTAATTGTTGCTTTTTTAGTTTTGTTTGTTACCGGGGTTTGTGTCTTGGGATTTGCTTATATAAGGGCAGTCGCAGATGCGAAGGAAGTTCAAACTTTAAGACAGGCAAATAGGGCTCAACAGGAAGAGATCGATGCTCTGGCGGTTGAAACCCAGAGAATGATGGAACAGGTACGTGAAATTGACGAATTGATAGAGGTGGTAACAGAAAGGATTGAAGGTGAAGAAGGTGAAATCAAAGGGATTAATGAACAATCTACTTCAGCTACAATACTTGAACAAGATACAATTATGTATGACAATGGCCGAAGCTACAGCAGTAGATCTCTTTCTAACGGTGTTCTCGAAAGGGCTTCCAGTAACATCCTTCTCCTGCAAAATATAATTCCCGAACAAACAGAATTATTGGATTCCATGGAAGACTATGTCACCCGGATGGAAGCGACACCTTCTATCTGGCCAGCGCGGGGACGTATTTCTTCCGGGTTTGGCATGCGACCAATCCCTTATTCAGCATCTGGTTATCAGTTTCATACGGGGGTTGATATAATTGGAGCCCGCGGTACAGCTATATGGGCAACTGCAGCAGGTGAAGTAATATTTACAGGTTATCAGGGGAGTTATGGCAATATTGTAATTATAGAGCATGGTTACGGTTATGAAACGCTATATGCTCATCTTGCAGGATTTTCTGTAAATGCTGGGGAGTATGTTGAAAAAGGTCAAAATATCGGTTACATGGGTAGTTCCGGACGAACAACCGGTACTCACCTGCACTACGAGGTTCATTATAATGGATCTTTTGTAAATCCCCAAAATTATATGAAGCAGTAGTAGCCGAAGGAGGAAAGTTAATGTTTAAAAAGGATAGTTTTGATAGTTCGTCCGATAAGGTAAACACAGTAATTGGCAAAGAAACTGTTTTTACCGGTACGATCAACGGGAAAGGATTAATCCGCATCGATGGTCAGGCGGATGGTAAAATAATTAATAAAGGCGATGTAATTATTGGTGAGAGCGGCAAGGTAAAGGTAGATATTAAAGCGAGAAATATAACTATCGCCGGATATTACGAAGGAACTATTGAAGCGGAAGGCAAGCTGGAACTGAAACGAACTGCAACGGCAATTGGGTCATTCAGGGTAAATGGTTTACTGGTGGAAAGTGGTTCTGTGCTATCAGGAAACCTCGACATGAAACATAAGGATCAATCTTCTGGTGTATCATCCGTCCAGCACAATTGGCAAAGCAAAAAACAAGAAGAAAATGATCAATAATCTGGCAGTTAATTGAATTAAGGACGGTCAGTTCATACTATTACTGATAAAAATTGGTGGAAGCACTTAATCTGTGCTTCCATCTTTTTAAGGAACCTATTAACACATAAGGTTGAACCTGAGATTATTGATTATAAATAATAGCATATAGTATTTCAGGGGTGGGGTAATTGATCTTTAAATGATTGTTTTCCATTTGCCAGCAGGATTTGCTGCTCAGACGAAGAACAGTAAATTTTGGCACATAAACCGACAGATCCGAAAAGTGAGGTTTTTGTATGTTAATTATATTGATTGGACCACCTGGAGCAGGCAAGGGAACTCAAGCAAAAAAATTAGTCAACGAATTTAATCTTGCCTACGTATCAACAGGGGATATTTTAAGAAATGCCGTAAAAGAGGAAACAGCACTGGGTCGTAAAGCGCGTGAGTATATGGATCAGGGCAAGCTGGTTCCCGATGAACTGGTTGTAGAAATTGTAAGGGAACGTTTATTGGAACCAGATTGCAGGGAAGGTGTTTTACTGGATGGATTTCCGAGGACAGTTTCCCAGGCAGTATTTTTAGATAAGGTTTTACTCAAGTTAGGCCTTAACATCGATCTGGCGTTGTTAATTGAGGTTGATGAGGATGAATTAATCGATCGATTAACTGGCAGGCGTGTATGCTCGGACTGTGGAGCAAACTTCCATATTAAGTTTAAACCTCCGAAAGTACGTAATGTGTGCGATCAGTGTGGAGGAGAGCTTTACCAAAGAGATGATGATACGCTGGAGACGGTACAGGAACGATTATCGGTTTATAAAGAGCAGACAGCTCCTCTGGCTGAGTACTATCAGGATAAGAAACTGCTTAAGATAATTGATGGCAACCATGAAATAGAAATGGTTTATAAGCAGATTGCAGGATTTCTCAAAGAACTCAAAATGCCGGAGAAATAAACTCATGGTTCAATATGAGGTCGGGCAGCTAATCCAGATGAAAAAAAGTCACCCATGTGGCTCAAATTGTTGGCGAATTATTAGAATAGGTATGGATATTCGCATAAAATGTGTCAAATGTGGCCGTAGTGTATTAATCCCCCGATCACGTTTCGAACGTAGAGCAAAATGTATTATCTCGGATACGGATTCTTTGTAGTGCTGAAGGGGAGTATTATTTTTGCCCTGGAGTTGCGGTATTGTAGGATTGCCCAATGCGGGAAAATCAACATTATTTAAAGCCCTTACATTACTTGATGTTACAATCGAGAGCTATCCCTTTTCTACAATTGATCCAAATAAAGCAGTAGTACCTCTTCCAGATCAACGATTAGCTGCGCTAGCTGAACTGACCCAAGCCTTAAAATGTACTCCTGCAATACTCGAAATAGTTGATGTAGCAGGACTTGTTAAAGGGGCCAGCATGGGTGAGGGGTTAGGTAACCAGTTTCTTGGACATTTACGTGATGTTGATCTGTTGATTCATTTGGTAGCCTGCTTTGATCTGTCAGACTATAAAAGTATTGCAGTTAACGAAAGAATTGAAACTGTTGAAGTTGAATTATGTTTGGCCGATCTTGAAGTTATTTACCGCCGCAAGCAAAAACTTGAACCAAAATTAAAGAGCGGTGATCGTAATAGTTCAGTGGAAATGGGGATACTTATAAAAGCAGAAGAATTTTTACAGCAGGGACTACTTCTAAGAACAGTCAATTTTAAAACAGCAGAATTTAATGTTTTAAACCAGCTATCGCTCCTGACTTTGAAACCGATGTTATATGTTTTTAATCTTGATGAGGTATCTGCCGCAATATCCGATTTATCATTATTCCCAAAAATTGGGCCTGCGATACTGTTATGTGCCAGCCTGGAAGCCGAACTAACGGATCTTCCAGATGATGAGAAAATACAATTTATAGAAGCGTTTGGCTTAAAAGAGAGCCGGATTGAATTGCTTTTAAAGGAATGTTATAGAATCCTTAACCTGGCAACATTTTATACAATCAAGGGATCCGAAGCAAAAGCCTGGATAGTAACCAAGGGCATATCGGTTATCGACGCAGCCGGGAAGATCCATACAGATATGGAGCGGGGTTTTATAAATGCAGAGGTAATACCCTGGAATGTTTTGTTGGCTGAGGGCTCATTATCAAAAGTCAGGGAAAAGGGTCTCAGTAAAACAGAGGGGAAAAATTATCCGGTCCAGGATGGCGATGTTTTATTCGTCCGTTTTCGCCAGTAAAGAGGTGGTTAACGTAAGTGGATAAACAGTGGCTTTTTATTATACGTTCTTTTATATTACTTTTGGTTATTGTTGGAGTGATATGGCTTTTACATAGCCTTACATGGGTAGTGGGCCTTATTTTGGTCAGCATTTTGATCGTTTATCTTCTTTATCCGATTCTGCAAATTCTAAAAGAAAAATATCGTTTAAGCCATGGTATTTCCACCATTTTGACATTTGTTCTTTTCATTTTATTATGCGCTGTGGCTATTAGTCTTTTTATCCCGGTTATCATTAATGAGGTAGCTGAGTTAGCTGATAATTTTCCACATTACCTGGCCCGGTTTCAGACTTACATTTCATGGGTATCTCAACAAACAATCAAACTTGAAATTGAAGATGATGTGAGAAATTACCTTATGGGCATGAGTGAAAATCTCCATCAGGCAATAGAATACCTGGCAGAAGCCTCATTCCTTGTTATTGGAAGAACTGTTGATATATTCCTTGTACTGTTTTTAGTGTTTTACTTCTTGCATGATTTTCAAGCAATCAGGGAAGGTATTATTGCCATATTCCCAGTATCTGCAAGAAAAAGAGCTGAAAACATTTTGCTGATCATTGACACAAATATTGGTTCATTTATCAGGGGCTCTTTAATAAGGTGCTTGATTGTAGGTGTCGTAACTGGGTTGATTCTGCTTATCGTCGGTATGCCCTATGCCCTGTTATTAGGTTTTATAGCAGGTGTATTTAATTTTATATTATATATAGGTCCATATATTGCAGCTATTCCTGCACTCCTGCTCAGCCTGTCACCCCTTACTCCATCTCCTCTTATCGTTGTAATCATTTATGTCATAATTCAAGTTTTTGATGGTATTTTTCTGGCTCCACTCCTTCTTGGCCGGATCCTGAAGCTAAAACCGATCACCATTATTCTGGCAATTCTTGCCGGAGGAAGCCTTGCAGGAATATTGGGGATGGTTCTGGCAGTACCCTTTGCAGGAATTATCAAAGGAATATTAGATGTAATTAAAAGTGGACCGGCTTACCATGAAAAGCATGAAGAAGTTGAAAGCTAAAATAATTGCTCTAATTTCTTTTCAGGATACTGCCGGGTATTACTTGCCTCGTCTATGTAAATATGCTATTATGTTGCAGGTTAGTCCCTGCTCCTTTTTAAACGGAAGGGGCCATTTGTCCAGAGGGAGGTGATAAAAATGGAACTTTATGAAATCATGTTTATTTTCCGGCCTGATGTTGAGGCGGAACAGCAAGAAGAAGTAATTAACACCCTAAATGAAGTAATTGTTAAAAATCAAGGTGAAGTCAAGGGTGTATTTGATTGGCGGAAACGCAGGCTATCCTACGAAATCAACAAGCATACCGAAGGGCATTACTATCTTCTTTATTTCTACGGCCAGGGCCTAATAATTCCAGAGTTAGAACACTTTTTTAAGGTAACCGATGAGATAATCCGGTTTATGGTTGTACGTGCCGAGGAAGAAGACTTTGAAGCATTTGCTAAAGAAAAATCGTCAGAAGAAGTCACAGTCGAAGAACCTAAGATTGACTCATCTGACCAAGAATCTGAGATTGCAGAAGGATTAGAAAAGTCTTCGGAAGATGTGGTAAAAGAAACGGATGAAACAGATCAAGAAGAAAAACCAGAAGTTGTTGAGGTTGAACAGGTAAAAGATGATTCTATTGATAACCCACCTGATACGGACGATAAAGAAGAAAGTTAAAATAATTTAAGGACGGTGCTTTAATGCTAAACCAGGTTGTATTAATCGGACGTTTAACCAGGGATCCGGAATTACGCTATACCCCGGGAAACGGTGTACCAGTCGCAACCTTTACCCTTGCTGTTGACCGTCCTTTTACCAATCAGCAAGGAGAAAGGGAAACTGACTTTGTCAACATTGTAACCTGGAGAAAACTTGCAGAGAACTGTGCGAACTTTCTCAAAAAGGGGAGCCTGGCTGCAGTTTCCGGACGTCTGCAGATTCGCTCATATGAAGATAGTCAGGGTATAAAACGTAAAGTTGCCGAAGTCGTCGCTGATGATGTTCGTTTTCTTGATCGGGGTCGGGGAAATGAAGATGGGAAACCTGACGATCTCGATAGAAGTATTGATGAAGTAGATATCAGCGGAGATGATGTTCCTTTTTAGTGGAAGGAGGTTAACCCGTGAGACGGGACAGAGGAAGAAAACCAAAGAAAAAGATTTGTAGCTTTTGTGTCGATAAAATTGAAAGCGTAGATTATAAACAATATGAAAAGTTGAAAAGGTTTATTACAGAAAGAGGTAAAGTATTGCCAAGAAGAATTTCCGGAAATTGTGCACGACACCAACGCCAGTTAACCAGGGCAATCAAACGATCCAGAATAATGGCTTTGCTTCCATTTACTTCAGAATAAAAGTTTGACGGTACATGTGAAACAGAAATAATGACGATGCTGCGGTGCTGCGGAAATTATTCCGGGCACCGTTCTGTTTTGCAGGAGAGCAATAACCCGGGAGCGAACTATCTTTAAACAAATATAATTACCGTTGCCCTTCAAAAAAAGGTGTAACCGAGAAAAGGAGCCTTTTGCGATGAAAGTAATTTTACAACAAGATGTTGCAAATCTTGGTAAAAAGGGAGAAGTAAAGGATGTAGCACCAGGATACGCCCGGAACCACCTTATGCCCCGGGGAATAGCGGTTGAAGCAACGGCTCAAAGATTAAGAGAATGGAAGCAGCAAAAAGATAAAGAAGATATGATTCACAGAAAGCAGGAAGAGGAAGCACAATCAATGGCAGATAGGATAACCCAAACCGAATTAATCTTCAAGATGCCTGCCGGTGATGGAGGAAGATTGTTTGGCTCAGTTACTCCGGGAGATGTTGCTATCAAATTGGGTGAAATGGGATATGACGTTGATAAAAAAAAGATTGAGTTTCACGAACCTGTAAAAAGTATTGGAAATTATCAATTGACCGTTCGTCTATATCCCGGGGTGCTTGCAGAACTTGGGATTAAAGTTGAGAAGGAAGAATAAGCCGACTGAAAAGGAGCGTTTTAGAGTTGGTTGTAATTAGCGACAGAATACCGCCGCAAAGCAAAGAAGCAGAACAATCAGTACTTGGATCGATGATTATTGATAAAGAAGCCATTTTTGCTGCTGCCGAGCTATTATCAGATCAAGATTTTTATTCGACAGCTCACCAAAAGATTTTTGCTGCGATAATTTCATTAAGTGAAAAAGGTGAACCTGTTGATATCGTTACCCTGGCTGAGGAGCTTCAGAGCAACCAATGCCTTGATGAAGTTGGAGGCAGATCCTATCTGGTTAATCTTGCTAATATCGTCCCAACTGCAGCAAATGTGCAATACCATTCACATATAGTCCGTGAAAAAGCTATTCTCAGATCTTTAATACAAGCAGCAACAGGAATTGTAACCCGCAGTTATGATGCTCCCCATAATGTAGATGAATTTTTAGATGAGGCGGAACAACTTATCTTTGAAATTGGACGGAGAGGTAAACATCAGGGTTTTACATTACTCAAAGAAGTACTTGTCCAGGCATTCGACCGTATAGAAAAACTATATGATGAAAAAAAGGGTATAACAGGCTTATCTACCGGCTTTACAGATCTGGATAGAATGAGCTCCGGTTTGCAGAATTCTGATTTGATAGTGATCGCTGCGCGACCGAGTATGGGTAAAACAACTCTTGCGCTCAATATTGCTCAACAAATTGCGGTTAAAGATAAAAAAGCAACTGCCTTTTTTAGTATGGAGATGTCAAAAGATCAGTTAGCCCAAAGATTATTATGTGCGGAATCCCAAATTGATGCTCAAAATATGCGACGTGGATTTTTGACTCAGGAAGAATGGCAAAAATTAACTCGTGCAGTTGGGCCGTTAAGCGATTCTCCACTTTACATTGATGATTCAGCCAGCCTTTCAGTGATGGAAGTAAGGGCAAAGGCACGGCGTCTTAAAGCTGAGAGAGGGCTAGATGCGATTTTTGTTGATTACCTTCAGCTTATGCGTGGGTTTGGTCGTTTTGAGAGCAGACAACAGGAATTGTCAGAAATATCGCGTGCGCTGAAAGCTCTTGCTAAAGAATTAAATGTCCCTGTTGTAGCATTATCACAGCTGAGCAGGGCTGTGGAAAAACGACCAGATCGCAGGCCAATATTAAGTGATTTGATGGAATCTGGTGGTATTGAGGCAAATGCTGACCTCGTTATGTTTATTTATCGGGAATCATACTATAATAAGGATACAGAAAAAGGAAATTTAGCCGAAATAAGTATAGCTAAACAGCGTAATGGACCAACTGGGGTATTAGAATTATATTTCCTTGATCGATATACCAAGTTTGCAAACGCAGCCAGAGAATCCATTCGAGAAGAGGGTTGATTTCTGGTGGCTGATAAAATGTATGATGTTATCATTGTTGGTGCCGGCCCGGCTGGCATCTTTGCAGCACTGGAATTACTTAAGAAAAGCGGCATAAGGATTTTGATCATTGACAAAGGAGCACCGCTTGAGAAAAGGTATTGCAAAACACAGCATGAATACAGGCGTTGTTTAAAATGTGATCCCTGTGCAGTTACATGTGGATGGGGTGGCGCTGGCGCTTTCAGTGATGGAAAACTTACCTTAACCCCATCTTTCGGGGGATTTCTCAATGAATATATCGACCAGAAGGCTGTGGTAGATCTGATCGAAGAAGTTGATCAGATCTACCTCTCATTTGGAGCTTCTGAAGAATTATTCGGAACAGATCTTGGAGCTCTAAAAGATATGGAACGTCGTTCTGCTGCTGCCGGTTTGAACCTAATTCCGGCTAAAATCAGGCATTTGGGTACTGAAAACTGTTATCGTGTTTTAGAAAAAATGTATGATGCACTGATTGGCAAAGTAGATATAATGATGAATACTGCAGTAGAAGAATTGATCGATGAAAGTGGTAAGATTTCCGGGGTTAAACTTTCAGATGGCAAGATATTGCAATCTGATTTTGTGATTTCTAGTCCAGGACGATCCGGAGCGGACTGGATTCATAAAGAATCGATACGTTTAGGATTGAGCGGATTCAATAATCCAGTAGATATCGGCGTTAGGGTAGAAATTCCGGCGGTAATCATGGAAAATATAACCAACGTTATATATGAATCGAAACTGATCTATTTTACCAGTCAGTTTGATGATCGGATACGGACTTTTTGTATGAATCCCCATGGCATTGTGGTTACAGAAAACAATGAAGGCCTGGTGACAGTCAATGGTCACAGCTATGCTGAGACTAAAACAAGTAATACTAATTTTGCTTTACTTGTAAGCAAATCTTTTACAGAACCGTTTAACGAACCAATCAAGTACGGAAGGTATATTGCAAGTTTAGCTAATATGCTGGGAGATGGGGTCATTGTCCAGAGGCTTGGAGACCTTCTTGCTGGTAGAAGGTCGACTCATGAACGTATCCGGCGTGGGTTAGTGAGACCAACTCTAAATGAAGCCACTCCAGGGGATTTGAGCCTGGTTTTGCCATACAGGTATTTAATTGCTATAATAGAAATGTTGCAAGCCCTTGACAAGTTGGCTCCCGGAGTTAACTCAAGGCATACATTGCTATATGGAGTTGAAGTTAAGTTTTATTCATACAGGCTTGAATTAAGCCAACACTTGGAAACGGAAATAAATAACTTGTTTGCTGTTGGTGATGGAGCTGGAGTAACAAGAGGCTTGATCCAGGCTTCTGCCACCGGCATGCTGGCTGCCAGAGAAATAATCAACCGTATATAAATATAGGTTTGTGAACTTACAAGCTTCACGGGAAATAGGCACAGGCAAAAGGATACAGCTCAGTTTGAGCAGGATAAATCCTTTTTTTATAGAACTTACTTATATTATGCTAATAATGGCCGGGCAGCCAGGAAGGTTGATAGAGAACAACTGACATCTTTCAGAAAGAAAGGAACCAGCTGATGAGATTAAAGCCTATAAATGTCGTGCCTGCCGGCAAAAGACCTCCTATAAAAAGATCCACCTGTCGAAAAAATTATTATTGTATGTTAAAAGCCTGGTTACTTAAAAAAAGAATCACCGGCTTCTATTTTGCTGTTTCTGCTGCTGCTTTGTTGCTTTTGATGATGGGAACCTACAATTACTTGGGCAATTATGTTTATGTTGTATTTCTCGATGATAGGGAAGTAGGAATAGTTGAAGATGCCAGCGACGTTGAAGGTTTTATTAATGACCTGACAAGCAAATGTGGTGAATTATATGGAATGGCTGTGCATACGGGAACAAAGATCGATCTTGTCAGGGAATTCCGGCCGGATAGTAAACCAGAGCCTGAAGCTGTCATGGAAGCACTGCGCAGCCAACTATCGCTAATTACCGATGCTTATATGATCACTGTCGAGGGAAAACCACTTGTCCCTGTTGCATCAGAAAAAGATCTGGAAACGGTCATAAGTTACCTGAAAACTTCATATATACGAGACAGCGAAGCAATTAAGATCCTGGATATCAATGTTGTAGAGAACCTGGGTATTGAATCCTGCAGTGTAAATCCGGATAATATTTATTCTGCAGAAGAGGTGGCCTCACTGTTAGTCGAAAACAGTAAAGGGCAACCGATGTATGCTTCTTTTTTCCCTGAAATCACAGGAAGAGGTGCCCTGATAAACCGTTCTTCCTTCAGTGATGCTGAATTGGGTTTCAAACTGCAGGATGATATAAACCCCAGCCAGGTTTTTAATGGTAGCGAAAGCGATGATTTAAACGAATTAGTGAATGCTGAAGTTACGGTGAAGATAGTGGAGGAAGTCACTGTAACTGAACCGATACCTTTTAATGTGGAGTATACCTATGATAGTGAAATGTGGATTGTTCAGAATGAAATTTTAAATCCAGGTAAGGAAGGAAAGAAAGAAATAATTTATCACGTTACCCGGGAAAACGGTCAGGAAATAGAAAGAATAAAGCTCAGTGAATCTATCATCGAAGAACCGGTTACCCAGGTAGAGGTTTTTGGAACGGCCAAAGTGCCTTCCATCGGTTCAGGACAATTTATCTGGCCTGTTGAATCCGGAGGAGAAGTAACTCCCGGGCGAGGTTTTAGTACCTGGCATACAGGAATTGATATAAATGCACCGTCAGGAACAAATATTCTGGCTGCTGATAGCGGTATAGTATGGTTTTCAGGTTATGGAGGGTCACAGGGTAATTACCTGATTCTTTACCATGGTTCCTATTGGACCCTTTATCTGCATAACAAGACCAACCTTGTGTCAGAAGGAACTGAAGTGCGGCAGGGTGATCTTATCGCCCTGTTAGGTTCAACAGGACGTTCCACAGGCCCTCACTTGCATTTTGAAGTTCGCCTGGATGACGGATCAGGTGAATGGCTTACTTACTATCAACATAAACCGGTTGATCCTCTACAGTTTTTCCACCCGTAAGTTATTTGTATAATTGGAAGCCGCCCTGTCAGATTTCGCAGGCGGCTTACTTGTGTAGCCGGCATTATTCGTCAGAAGGTATTTTTCTCCACAGAGGCGAATTTTCTAGTTTACAATCATATATTATGGAGAACAAAAATATGTCGAGAATACTGGTTGTTGATGATGAAAAGCCTATAGTTGAGATCTTAAAGTATAACCTTGAGAAGGAAGGGTACCATGTAATAACAGCATTTAATGGTGAAGAAGCGCTTCAACTGGTTGAAAGTGAATCTCCTGATCTTATTATCCTTGATATTATGATGCCTCAAAAAGATGGTTATACAGTTTGCAGGGAAATAAGATTGAAATATGACACACCGATCATTATGCTCACAGCAAAGGAAATGGAAATGGATAAAATTCTTGGTCTCGATCTAGGCGCGGATGATTATGTAACAAAGCCATTCAGCTCCCGGGAAGTGATTGCCAGAATAAAAGCTATTATGAGGCGGGGTATACCAAAATCTACCAGGGCTGAACAGATAAAAGGAAAGATTAAAGCAGGTGCTATTTCCGTTGATTTAGATGAAGTTCAGGTATATATCCAGGATATACCAGTCGAGCTAACGCTTCGAGAATATAATTTACTGGTATATTTAATGAAGAAACCCGGACATGTGTTCAGCAGGGAACAATTGCTTAATCAGGTTTGGGGGTATGATTATATAGGTGATGAACGAACTGTCGACGTCACGATCAGAAGATTAAGGGAAAAACTGGAAAGCAATCCGGCAAAACCGGAGTACATTTATACAAAGAGGGGTGTCGGTTATTATTTCAGGCGGAGGTAAAATGTTTAACAGCCTCCAGTGGAAAATAATTTTTATTTATATAATGCTGATCCTCTTCTCACTGCAATTGATCAGCGTGTATCTTGTTCAATCACTGGAACAATATTACTTGCGGAACTATAAAGAAAGCCTTGAAAATCAGGCCAGGCTTCTTTCTGCTTTCATGATCCCTTCGTCGAGTGGGGACGGAGAAGGTTGGGCTGAAGATACTGTAAGGCTAGCCAGGGATTTCAGGGATTTATATGAAATGGAAATAATAATCCTCGATAATTTTGCTCATATAGTTGGAACATCCGGAAGTCAGGCTTTATTGGGCCGTAGGTTGATTA
This sequence comes from Bacillota bacterium, assembly GCA_033549065.1. NCBI lineage: Bacteria > Bacillati > Bacillota > Bacillota bacterium. The sequence goes on along the minus strand of JAWSUE010000004.1, from coordinate 171,007 downwards.
GAGATGAGATTACCCGTGCGCTAACCGGTCATCAAAGTGATAACATACGATATGATCCGGCATCCTCAGAAAGAAGATACTTCCTGGCTTATCCGATACAAAACGATCACAATACTTTAGGCGTTATATATCTGAGTGGTTCCTTAAAACCTGTTGACGATACTTTGAATGAAGTTAAAACAATTTTATTAACTGGAGTTATTCTGGCATTGGTGGTAAGTTTCTTGTTAGGTTTAGTATTAACCAGAACTATCACTATTCCGATCAAGGATGTTACCGATCAAGCTTTCAACATGGCGAGAGGAGATTTTTCCAGAAAGATCGATGTCCAGACAGCTGATGAGATTGGACGTTTAGGGGAAACATTCAATTATTTGGCCGATCAGCTCAGTTACACAATCAATGAGATGTCATCAGAGAAAAGTAAAGTTGAAGCGATAATTAATAACATGAGCGATGGTGTGGCCGCGCTAGATGGCAAAGGTTACCTTATTCAGATCAATCCTTCAGCAAGACGTTTAATGAAAATGATTAATTTAAACATTCCTGCGCTTAATCGTTCAGGGTTTAATCTTCTCCGTAATCTCATTGGATCGGAAGCTACGAAGCAATTTATCCGAAAGCAGAAGCCATTAACAGCAGAGATTTCCGGTTATAATCCCGAACATATTATGCAGGTTAAGGTTGCCCCTTTTAAGGTGGACAAAGGTAAACTCGACGGCACTTTAATTGTCCTCCATGATGTAACCAGGGAAAGAGAATTGACCAGACGGCAGGAAGAGTTTGTGGCTGACGTATCCCACGAATTACGAACCCCTCTTACCACAGTCAAAAGCTATGTGGAAACACTACTGGACGGAGCTGCTGATGAACCTGAAGTGCGCAACCGGTTTCTTAATATACTTTCCAAAGAAACTGAGCGAATGGTCAGCATGGTGCGAGATCTCTTGGTACTTTCTCAAATTGATTCTGAACGGGTAGACTGGCAAAGATCAAATGTAGATCTGCGTGATCTTTCATTGGAGGCAGTAGATCAGGTCAAGCAGAAATTAGGAACCGAACTCCCACAATTTCAAATAAATATTAAAGATAACTTGCCGATGGTATATATAGATCGTGATAAAGTTATGCGTGTCTTCTCAAATCTTCTAAATAATGCTGTGAAATATACTTCCTCTGCGGGGGCGGTCATTATCGACGCGTTTCTGGAAGGAGATTTAATCAAGGTGCTTATAGAAGACAACGGAATAGGTATACCGGATAATGAATTGCCCAGAATATTTGAAAGATTTTATAGGGTTGAAAAAACGCGAAGCCGTGATTATGGAGGGACTGGTTTGGGGCTTTCTATTGCCCGTAAAGTAGTTGAAGCTCACGGGGGTAAAATTTGGGTTGAGAGCATTGTTGGAGCGGGGACTAAAGTGTGGTTTACACTTCCGCTAATCTCAGAAGTAGAGGGTTTATAGAATGGTCGAGCGAATTAAATCTGTTCTGTTAATTTTTCTGGTAGTGTTAAGTTTGTATCTTACATATCAGCTTTGGTATGGGAAGCACCCTGCGGAGCTCATTGTAGAAGATATTTATGAGCAAATAGAGGTAGAACAGCCTCGTCAATTAGAACAGATTATAAGCCCATCGCAGATCGCAGTGTTTGAAGAAGAGATGTTTTATCTACTCCGAGAAAATGAAAGTGCTTATGAGGTATTATGGGATGGATTATCTGTTCTCCTCCAAAACACCGATCCAGATCTTGATCAAGAATTCTCCTCGTTACCAACTGAAAAAGAACCCTGTTATACGTATTATTTTGACCCACTTTTACCTGTGGGTGAAGAAACTCCTTGGCTTAATTCTGCTTTACCGATGCTTATTAAAAAGATCGAGATTCATTGCCTTGAAGAATCTTTGTGGTTGAGCATTATAGAAGATAGCGAGGAAGAGATATACTTAATTATTAAAGAAGCTCCTTATGAACAGTTCATGGAAACTGTTTCGTCTATCAACCTGAGTAGTAAATTAACTCAAGTTTTTATTACAGAGAGTTTGGTGGCTGACCTTACAGGCAGACAAATCAGGGTTGTTCGGCCTATATACCTTTCACAAGAATCAGTTTACCTTGATGATCTGGCTGTAAGAACTGAGCAGCTTGATCGTGAATTACTCCTAAAAACTTTTTTTGTTGATTACAGCCTGGCACGAATTATTGAGGAAAGAGACGGTGGCGTTATATATACCGATGGTGATAAAGGGTTAAGGTTGACTTATACAGGCTTGTTATTCTCGAACCCCCAGATTGAAAATGGGCAATCAACCTTTTCGTACAATACGGCGTTACTGGCAGGAGGCAACTACCTTTCATATCACGGTGGCTGGCCGGTAGGGTTACGGCTTGAAGAAGTAAAATTGATCAGACGAGCCAGGACATCGTATTATTCAACTGAATGGATCATGTACCACGAAGGGTTACCATTATTTACTAATCAGGCAACCAGAGCTATTTTTAATGATTTAGGGCTAGTAAGCTACACGAGATCCGTATTCAATGTTGTTAGCACAACTGATAGTAGTGAAAAGTTTTTTCCAGCTGCGCCATGGACCGAAGCCTTAATTTCAGCACTGAATTATTTTGAAGAACGTTTTCCTGGATTTAATGCCGAATTGAGCCTCGAAGCAATGAGTCTTGGTTATGCTATTGCCGGTTCTGTAACATCTATGCGTGGTGTCCCGGTATGGTTTGTTCAACTTAACGGAGAAAAGTTTTATCTATCTGCAGAAACTTTGATCCTGCTCAGTGAGGAGGATATGTTATGAACCTGGGCCGGGCTAAACTTATTTTAATTGTTGCTTTTACAGGGCTCAACCTATTTATGAGTTATCACCTGTTTTGGCCTGACTTCGGACGGTTAACCCGGGTAGCAGTAACTGTTGAGGATCAACGTATAGCTGAGGTCTTTTTGAATCATAATAATTACTTTCTTGATACAGCGATCAACAGGGCAGTTCAGACCAGTGACTTTTTAACAGTCACTCCGGACCAGAATGTTCAGAGGATATTACTTGCCAGGTTTATTGAAGGTGGGGCTGAAATTGACTTTTCAGATAATGTTACATACTGTAAGCTTGACGATGAGCAGGTTGCTATTCATCCAAACGGTTTCATACAGACTATATTCATACCTTCTGCTATAATTACCGAGCATGATATTACAGCTATCGAAGAAAGAGAGCTTTTATCGTTAGTCGAAAGCTTTCTTAAGTCGAAAGACCTCTACCCACAAGGTATACAATATGATTATATTGAAGTAAAAGATGATAAAGAATATATCATTCATTATTACCAGTTGATTGACAATACAGCTGTATATGCAAGCCAGCTTAAAGTTTTCATCACTAATGGTCAGGTTAGTTCAGTAGAAACATTCTGGCTTGATTTGGAAGAACGGTTTCCCTTCAGAGAAATTGAGGTTATTTCAGCGCTCGAGGCTTTAACAAATATGGTTCATGAGATCGGGGCCAGTGCGGAGCCGAGAACTATAAAACAGATAAATCTCGGATTTTTCAGTGTTGAATATGATGCTGAAAAATGGGAGATACCACCTGTATGGCGTATCGTGCTGGATAATAACAAACGGTTTTATATCAATGCATTTACCGGTAATCTTGAACAGGATACAACAATTATTCCTGATCAATTGCCATAGAAGCGATATCATGCTATTTTTATCTAGTGGTATAATGACAATGGAGGTTCCAATGGATAAATACATAATCAAAGGTAACACCAACCTGAAAGGGAAAGTAAAAATTAGTGGTTCGAAAAATACTGCAGTAGCCATACTGCCGGCAGCAATATTATCTTCAGAAACGGTACTAATTGAAAATCTACCTGATATAACTGATGTTCGCACTATGATAAATATACTGGAAAACCTGGGTGTCGCGATTCGCCGCAGGGGAAGAGATGCCGTTGAGATGACCCCGGGTAATCTATCAAAAGTTGCTCCCTCATATGACCTTGTTAAAAAAATGAGGGCTTCATATTATTTTATGGGAAGTCTTTTAGCCAGGTTCGGTCGTGCTGAAGTTCCGATACCCGGTGGATGTGATTTGGGTCCCCGCCCGATAGATCAGCATCTTAAGGGTTTTTCAGCATTAGGTGCAGATATTGAAATTGAACACGGGATGATAACGCTGTCTGCTGGCAAGCTGGTTGGTGCCAATATCTATCTTGATGTTGTCAGTATTGGGGCTACAGTTAATCTTATGTTTGCTGCAGCGGTAGCAGAAGGTAGGACAGTACTGGAGAATGTTGCAAAAGAACCTGAAATTGTAGATGTTGCAAACTTCTTGAATGCAATGGGAGCAAAAATTCGTGGTGCAGGTACTGATGTTATTAGAATTGATGGCATAAAAAAGTTTAATGGTGCCCGTCATACAGTAATTCCTGATCGTATCGAAGCCGGTACTTTCATGTTTGCTGCTGCAGCTTCAAGAGGAGTGGTAACAGTTGAGGACGTTATTCCGAAACACCTTGAAGCGATAACTGCCAAACTGCGGGAAATAGGCATAAGAGTTAAGGTTGAGCCAGAACGTATAATTGTTGATGGAACTGAACCGATTCGGCCTGCAGATTTAAAAACTTTTCCCTATCCCGGGTTTCCCACAGATTTACAACCACCGGCCATGGTTTTGTTGTCAGCAGCTAAGGGACTTAGCGTCGTGACTGAAAATGTATTCGATGGGCGATATAATTATGTTGATGAATTGAAAAGGATGGGGGCTCACATCAAGGTTGAAGGAAGAACTGCCCTTGTAGAAGGTGGATACAAACTCTCGGGTGCCCCTGTTAGTGCACCTGATCTCAGATCGGGGGCAGCCCTTGTAATTGCAGCCTTGATAGCTGAAGGAGAAAGCCAGGTTAATGATATAGAGCATGTAGATCGCGGTTACGAAAAGTTTGATAAAAAATTAATATCATTAGGTGCATCTATACAGAGGGTTACAGAAACTGAAATAACTCAGATGTCTGGTAACGCTGATTAAGATGAAGTTTCTGAAGTATAACGCATAGAAATAAAAAGGGGATATCATTAAATGGATAACAATTACGATTGCGTACGATCATCACGAAGTAGGTTTTGGTCGTTTATAGGATACCTTTCTTTTGGTATTCTTGGTTTGCTGCTCGGAGCTATACTTGTATATGGACTCTTTACCTTTTATCTGGCTCCGGCTAATGAAGATTTTGTTACAGGACCTGTTGGTGTTAATGATACTGCGACGGAAACTCCCCAACCAGATCTGCCGAAATCCGAACAAAGCCTGGCCAGTATCGTCGATCGAGTGATGCCTGCTGTTGTCGGTGTAACAAAACATATCTATGTTACAAGGTTTGGGGAAAGAAATTTGCAGGAATATGAGTCTGGTTCGGGTGTCCTTATATCTTCAGATGGCTATATAGTAACCAATCAGCATGTTGTTGAAGATGCAGATAAAATAACAGTTGTTATCCCCAACAAGGGACAATATGAGGCTGAATTTATAGGTTCTGATGCATTAACCGATCTTGCTTTGTTGCATATTGAAGCAGAAGGTTTAGTTTTTATGACCTTGGGTGATTCTGAGAAAGTACTGGTTGGAGAGTCAGTAGTGGCAATCGGTAATCCTCTCGGCTTTTTTCAGCAAACGGTTACAGCCGGAATCGTAAGCGCAGTCGAGAGGCAGGTCAGGATACCGGGCAGTGATTATGCATATACTTTTATTCAGACTGATGCCCTGATCAATCCCGGTAACAGTGGCGGCCCATTGGTGAATACAAAAGGTGAAATAATCGGTATTAATACGGCGAAAATTGCATTGGTCGGTGTTGAGGGAATCGGTCTTTCTATCCCCAGCAATACTGTGAAAAGGGTAGTTTCTGATCTTCGTGAATATGGTAGGGTTCTTCGTCCTCACCTGGGAATTGTAGTCGAGGATTGGCTTGACTATGGCGATCGGGAACCGCAAAGAGGCATCTTACTTGTTAACATTGCTCCCGATAGTGCAGCTGATCTGGCAGGCCTGATGACAGGAGATATTATTGTTGCAATCGATGGACAAAGTATAAATTATCTTGCTCAACTCTTTGATCGGCTTCTTGCTTATTACCCCGGAGACACGGTTGTAATTACTTATCATCGCGACGGGATAATAAATCAGGCAAATCTGACCCTGGGCGAGCGTCCTGAATCGTTTGAGCCGGTAATTATTGAAGAAGAGCAACCTGATGAAGGTGATGAATAAAGCCCTGTAAGGTGGCGTCGCGATTTTGCGAATCATTTTTATTTTTATAGATGGTATAGGCCTTGGTGAAGAAAACGAGAATAATCCATTCTCATACTGTACTACCCCCGGCATATCAAAGCTCCTGAACGGGAAACAATTGGTTGAAGCAACAGTAGGGTTCCAGGGCTCAATAGCCAGTTTATTTGGACTCGATGCGCTCTTGAATGTACCAGGTGCTCCACAAAGTGCAACAGGTCAGGCTTCCATATTCACCGGTGTTAATGCGGCAAAATTTCTGGGCAGGCACCTGAATGGATTCCCCAATGACAGGCTGAGGAAACTTCTGGCGCTGAAAGGAATCTATAGCCGGATAAAAATAAATGGTTATAAACCAAACTTCATTAATGCTTACCGGCCACAATTTTTCGATTTGCTTAATAAAGGATTACCTGGAAACAGATATTCCTGCTCTACACTGATTTCTTATTATGGAGGTCTTCATTTTCACAGCCTTAATGATATCTTAAACGGAAGAGCTCTTTATATGGATATTACAAATGAAGTGCTCAACCGAATGGGTTTTAATTTGCCTTTACTTACTCCGGATGAAGCAGCATTTCGCCTTGCAGGGATTAGTAAGTCATATGACTTTTCACTTTTCGAATATTTTTTAAGTGACCTTGCCGGCCATTTAGGTGATAGAGAAGAAGCTGCCCGGGTGGTTTCTGTGCTTGACAGATTTATCGTTAATCTTGCTGATCAAATAAATTATGAAGATACCTTGATAGTAGTTGCCAGTGATCATGGCAATTTGGAGGATATTTCAACCAAAGGGCATACGCTGAATATGGTACCGGCGTTGATCATTGGTAATGAAAGTGTGCGCCAGCTATTGGAAGCATCACTGGTTTCACTGACAGATTTGTTTCCTGCTTTTTGTAAAATTCTTGAATTGTAAAATGATCTGTACATCTAATTTTAATATGAAAGGTAATTTATGCTATGAATGTTGATAGCTTAACTGTCAGTATGTTTGCAACGAATTGCTATATTGTCTCCTGTCCCGACACAAAGGAAGCCGCTGTTATCGACCCAGGGGCAGAAGGGAAGAGAATTATTGAAGAAATAAAAAAAAGCAACCTTAAGGTTCAATATATTATAAACACGCACGGGCATATAGATCACATTGCAGCAAATGGGAGATTAAAAGAAGAATTTAACGCTCCTGTACTGCTTTCAAAAAAAGATCTTGAAATCTACAAAAATCCGGGGTATGGTCTCGGTCTGGTATTACGAAAACAACCTGAACCTGATTGGTTCATCGGTGAAGGAGATATTGTAAGGATCGGAACAGCAAACTTGAGTGTGATTGAAACACCAGGGCATACGCCTGGTGGAGTGAGTCTTTATGGAGGTAATACACTATTTTCAGGAGATACTTTATTTTCTGGCTCTGTCGGGCGAACAGATCTTTCAGGAGGCTCATATTCCGAATTGATGAACAGTATTCGGGAAAAAATACTCGTACTACCGCCCGATACCGTAATTTATCCTGGTCATGGTCCGGCTACAACGATCCAGGATGAATTAGTTCTGAATCCTTTTTTTAATTGCGATTTTATCTGATATTTTGTTTTTCTATATTAGCAATTTTTGAAATCTTAAAGAAGGAAAATAGCAGAAAGTAGAGAATGTTACCCTATCGAATAGATGATAATTATACTCTGCATGTTATAATGCAGTCTGACTTTCCTGAATTGAGTTGATTCCAGCTCTGGACAATATCCCCCTAATAAAGGAAGACTATCCGAATTCGCTGATTATCTCATGACATATAAGCGAAATCTGATGAAGTTGCTATTTATGGGAGAAAAATGGTCAACCCTTGGCTACAATTTGTGATCAGTGCAGCAGTCATTGTATACGCAGGCAGTAAACTTACAGGTAGTGCAGCTGTTGTGGCTGATAAAACCGGATTTGGAACTGCCTGGGCAGGGGCATTAATGCTTCCGTTGGCCACTTCGATGCCTGAGCTGGTTACGACATTCAGAGCTGCGGCAATCAATGCGCCTGATTTAGCGGTGGGCAATATCTTAGGCAGCTGCCTTTACAACCTGGCTCTGCTGGCATTGATAGACCTGCTGGAAGGGCGAAGCGCTTTAACTTCCCGGATCAAGCAGGGTCACATTATTACCGCTTCAATGAGTATTATTACTATCAGTCTTGCTTCAATAGGGATGATCGGAATTACACAGCTCCGTATAGGTTGGATCGGTTTAGAAACGTTATTAATTGTAATTATATATATTTTTGGTGGCAGGTTGATTTTCCGTTACGAAAAAAAGAATCTTGATATCATAGATTCTTATCTTAAACAACAGGAAGAGGATAAATCTTTATCAGCAGGGAGGGCATTATTACATTTTATTATAGCCGGTGTTTTTATCGTAGCTGCCGGTGTTTTACTGACTGATGCAGCTGATATTATCGCAGTCCAAAGCAAACTTGGGCATACTTTTGTTGGTTCAATATTTCTTGCAATCAGCACATCTCTGCCGGAAACAGTAACTACTATTTCTGCTGTAAAATTAAGGCATCTGGATATGGCTGTTGCCAATGTGTTTGGCGCTAATTTCATGAACCTGTTTATTATATCTTTGACTGATTTGGTATATCGCCAGGGCCCTCTTTTACATGATGTATCTGACTTTCATTTTATGTCGGCCATATTTGTAATTTTATTAACTGCTGTAATGATTTTTGGACTTATTTACCGTTCCAGGAAATTCGTTTTATGTTTTGGATTTGATACTTTGATTGTCTTGTTGGGATACATTACACTTGTCTATCTGCTTTATAGCTCAGGTGGCAACTAACCAAAGGTGGTGTCTGTTTTGGATATAGAAAAACTGAAAATGATGACTTTAAATGATCTGCATAAGCTGGCAAAAGAACACGAAATTAAGGGTCAGTCAACCATGCGTAAGCCGGAACTGATTGAATCCCTGACCCGGTTATTTTCCGAAAATGGTGAGCAGCATAGTGCTTCAGGAATGCTAGAGATAATGACAGATGGATTTGGCTTCCTGAGACGAAAAAAGTATTATTTTTCCGATGACGATATTTATATCTCAGCTTCTCAGATCAGGCGCTTCAATATGCGTACCGGAGATATTATAACCGGTAGGATACGCCCGCCCAAGGATAATGAACGTTACTATGCTCTCTTGCAGGTTGAGGCAATCAATGGAGAAGATCCTGAAATATTAGCTAATCGTCCGGGATACACTTCACTTGTTCCCATCCACCCCGATGAAATAATTATAATGGAGACAAAACCGCATATTCTTTCAACAAGAATCATTGATCTCCTTATACCGATCGGAAAAGGACAGCGGGGCTTAATTGTATCACCTCCCAAAGCAGGTAAAACTATGCTTTTGAAGCAGCTTGCAAATAGTATATCTATAAACCATCCGGAGATAGAACTTATTATATTGCTCATCGATGAACGCCCTGAAGAAGTAACCGATATGGAACGCAGTGTTGATGCTGATGTAGTCAGCTCTACATTCGATCAGAAACCTGAAAACCACATCCGTATTGCTGAACTAGTTCTGGAACGTTCTCAGAGACTGGTTGAACAGGGAAAAGATGTTGCAGTTCTTCTTGACAGTATTACACGACTAACCAGAGCATACAACCTGGTGATTCCCCCAAGTGGTAGGACGTTATCAGGAGGGATAGATCCCGGAGCATTTTACAAACCTAAAAGATTTTTTGGCGCTGCACGTAACATAGATGGTGGTGGCAGCATGACAATATTGGCAACCGCCATTGTGGATACGGGAAGCAGGATGGATGATGTCGTTTATGAAGAATTCAAGGGAACCGGCAATATGGAACTCCATCTTGATCGTAGAATTTCTGAACGCCGAATATTCCCGGCAATTGATATTTCCCGATCAGGAACAAGGCGGGAAGAGCTTTTACTCGATGAACGTAAAATAGAGCTAATGTGGGCTCTCCGTCGGGCGATGGGAAGTAGCACAAGCATTGAATTTCTTGAAGCCCTACTTGATAGGTTGAAGAAAACAAAAAATAATGAAGAATTTTTAAGTAATATGCATACCATGTCTTAGCATAGGCATGTTCATTTCACATCCCCTCGGTAAGAGTTTAAATGAGTGATCGCGGCTAGTTGCAGAATAAAGCGCTTTATGCTATCATTTTATTTCGGGAATGATAGAAGGAGGTTTATCTAGATGAAGGCAGATCTGCATCCAAAATATTACCGGGCAACAGTCACCTGTGCATGTGGTGAAACTTTCGAGACAGGTTCAACAAGTGAGAATATTAAAGTAGAAATCTGTTCTAAATGTCATCCATTTTTCACAGGCAAACAGAAATTTGTTGACACCGGTGGACGTGTTGAAAGATTCAAACGCAAGTATGGTATGTAAATCGGGAGCAGAGCTCATGTGCTCTGCTCTTTTTCTTTTCTGGTGGCTTTTTATTGTCTACCCATAAATTATAAAGCGTAAATTGATCAAAGGTGATAGGTTATGCATGACAAGCTGGAAACAATTGAAAAAAGATACAGTGAACTGGAGCTGCTGCTCAGTGATCCAAAAACCATAGAACAGCGTGACGAATGGCTCAAAATGTCCAAGGAAATCGCTGCTCTTTCACCAGTTGTTGATTTATACCGACGATATAAAGAAGTAAATAGAGAAATATTCGAAGCAGAAGAGATGATCGGGGATACTGAGGAAGCAGATATGACCGATTTTTTACAAACCGAATTAAGCAGCCTGATTCAGGAAAAAGAGAGTATAGAAGAAGAATTAAATAAACTTCTTCTGCCTAAAGATCCGTATGATGATAAAAATGTTTTTATTGAGATCAGAGCAGGTACAGGTGGTGAAGAAGCAGCTCTTTTTGCTGCTGACCTGCTGAAGATGTATTCACGTTATGCGGAAAGAAATAATTTTAAAGCAGAGATTGTTGATTCTCATCCCACTGACATTGGTGGCTTTAAAGAAGTAATTTTGGGAGTTGAAGGTAAAGGCGCATACAGCCGTTTAAAATATGAAAGCGGCGTACATCGTGTTCAGCGTATACCAACCACTGAATCTGGCGGGAGAATCCACACTTCTGCTGCTACTGTAGCAGTTCTCCCGGAAGTTGAAGAAGTAGAAATTGAGGTTAACCCTCAGGATCTAAGAATTGATACATTTTGTGCTACCGGTCCTGGAGGACAAAGTGTCAATACAACCCAATCAGCAGTACGTATTACCCATATACCTAGCGGAGTTGTTGTAAGCTGTCAGGATGAAAAATCTCAGCTTCAGAATAAAGAGAAAGCACTGAGGATACTACGCAGTCGGCTGTTGGACAAATATATATCTGAGCAAAATGCCGAACTTGCCCAGACCAGAAAAACAATGGTTGGTAGTGGTGATCGCAGTGAAAGAATCCGCACATATAATTTTCCCCAAAACAGGGTAACAGATCATCGTATCGGTTTAACCTTGCATAAGCTTGATTTAATCCTGGCCGGTGATCTTGATGATATTGTTGAGCATCTTACTGAGAATGAGCATCAGGAAAAGTTGAAATCTGTAGAGGAATGATCTCCTCAATGGCCCTGGAAACTATCGGAGAAGCTCTGAACAGGGCTTCTCTTTGTTTAAAAAAAGCTGGTGTTCAATCTTCACGAACAGAAGCGGATATTATTCTTGCCTACTTACTGGGTATAGATAGGCTTAGGTTATTATCTGATAGGGATATGATCTTAAACAGAACAATCCAAAGGCGATTCGAAAATGCTATAGAGAGAAGATGCCGGCATGAACCGCTAGCCTATATTACTGGAGAAAAATACTTTTATGGAAGGCCTTTTCAGGTTACCAGAGATGTTTTAATTCCAAGACCGGAAACAGAGCAGATTATAGAATGCGCTCTTGATTGGCGCAAACAACTGTCTACAGTACATAATAATAAGATCAGAGCTATAGATTTAGGTACCGGAAGTGGAATTATTGCCATTACCCTGATGCTTGAGTTAGAGGGGCTTGAGATGTGGGCTGTAGATATTTCTGCCGATGCAATTAGCCTGGCCAGAAAAAATGCTGGCATGTACGGTGTGGACAACAAGTTCAAATGGCTGCAGGGAAGCTATTTGAGTGCTCTCAATGCAATTACCCCAAAACCGGTTTTTAATCTTGTAACCGCGAATCCTCCGTATCTGAATGATGAAGACATTAAAACGCTACCAAGAGAAATCAAAGATTATGAACCAATTGGAGCGTTGTCAGGGGGAAGTGATGGGTTAAATGGATATCGCGAAATTCTGGAACACCTTGAAGCATATATCACAAGACCATTTCTTTTATTGTTGGAAATTGGAGCGGATCAGAAAGATCAAGTTGAAAATCTATGCCGGAGTACAGGATTGTTTGAATCAATGATTTGGCATTATGACCTGGCAGGTTGGCCCAGGATTTTGGAAGGTAGAATTGGTTAACTTATCAGTTTAAGCCCTTTCCGGTTGAAGTGATGGTCAATTTGCCATGTTTAACCCCTTTTACGCCAATCAAACGTCCGGCTAACTCTTTTGCTTCAGCAGATCTGCCTTTTATTACCATCACTTCCAGACAGTGATCATGCTCAAGGTGAACATGCATAACAGATATGATCATATCGTGATGCTGATGTTGAAGTTCCAGAAGCAGATCGCTTAGTCCTTTAACGTGGTGATTATAGATAATCGTAATTGTACCGGCGACTTCTTCTTCATCCTGCGACCAATCAAGTTCAACCAGCTGGTTGCGGATTAAATCCCTGATTGCCTCTGATCGGTTCGGATAACCCCGCTTGACTATCTCTCTATCCAACCGTGATAGTAATTCTTTTTCCATGGATATGCCGAATCTGATCAGTCCTGACATAGGTTGGCAGACCTCCAAAATTCTTTTATTTGATTATAGCACAAGCGAGCATGGAACAAGGAAATTAATGATTGATAGAGAATGGATTGTAAAAGAAGCTGGTTTCCTTTATAATATCGAAGGTGTCTACCAAGTAGGTTAAATTTCAATATGCCCATGGAGGGTCAAATAATTGTACTGGAATATGGCTTTCAGCACTCTTGGCGGGTTAGGTCTTTTCTTGTTCGGCATTCAAATTATGGCCTCCGGGATGCAGAAAGCAGCCGGAGACAGGTTCAGAAAAATCCTGGAAGTCTTAACCAATAATCCTGTTCTGGGGGTATTAACCGGAATAATCGTCACAATTCTGGTCCAGAGCAGCAGTACATCAACGGTTATGGTCGTCGGATTTGCCAATGCCGGACTGATGAACCTGGCCCAGGCGGTAAGCGTGATTATCGGGGCAAATATCGGAACAACTGTTACAGCACAGATTGTATCATTTAAAGTTGGCGTAATTGCGTTGCCGGCCATAGGCATCGGGTCGATCATGAATTTTTTTGGCCGCCGCAAGTTTCATCGCTATGTAGGACAGACTGTTCTTGGTGTCGGGTTGCTTTTTCTCGGCATGACAACTATGTCAAACGGAATGTACCCTTTAAGAGAGCTTGAGGGATTTCACTACCTGCTTGCACAGTTCAGTGAACATCCAATACTCGGAATTATCGCTGGTGCCATATTTACTGCCCTCATTCAAAGCAGCAGCGCATCAACTGGTGTTATTATAGCCCTTACTATGCAGGATCTTATTCCCTTTCATTCAGCAGTACCCCTAATACTTGGCACAAATATCGGTACTTGCATAACTGCGATGCTGGCCAGCATTGGCGCAAGTGTTGCTGCACGCCGGGCGGCTATTGCCCATGTGCTCTTCAATGTGATCGGGGTTATTCTTGCCCTGTTATTACTTAAGCCATTTACTGATATAATTATTGAAACAGCCTCGACTGTTCCCCGCCAGGTTGCAAACGCCCATACTATCTTTAATGTTCTCAATACAGTTGTGTTTCTTGTATTCCTAAAATATTTTACACGTTTGATCTGCGTTATCGTTCCGGGGGTAGATGAAAAAATAGAATTTGGGCCCAAATATCTCGATCCGCGAATATTGAAAACACCGTCTATTGCAATCGGTGGCGCCAAACAGGAACTGCTGAGGATGGCTGGCATTGCCCGTGAAATGTTGGATGAATCAATGCAGGTATTTCTGAAAAATGATCTGAAAAGAATTAAACACATTGAACAGATGGAAGAACTTGTTGACGGATTAGAAAAAGAGATTAACGTATACCTAGCTGATCTTTCCCAGCATTCAATGTCTCAAGAACAATCGAAAACTGTTGCGAACCTTATGTCTGCCGCCAACGACCTAGAGAGAATAGGTGATCATGCTGAAAACATTATGCAATTGGCTGAATTGAAAACTGAGGAAAGACTGCCTTTTTCTGCAACAGCACTTGAGGAGATTACTGAATTTTACAACAAGGTAAATTCCATGTTGGAGAGAGCTATCAAAGCTTTTGAACTTGAAGACAAAGAGTCGGCACGTTTGATTGTTCGTGAAGACGATGAAGTAGATGAACAGGAAAAAACACTTCGTAAAAAACACATCGATCGGATCAATACTAAAAAATGTTATCCGGCCTCGGGAGTAATATATCTTGATTTTCTAAGTAACCTGGAACGGGTTGCTGATCATGCCAACAACATAGCATATCTTGTTCTTGAAGATTAAACTGCTGATTGATACTTTGTAAAAAGAGTTGATCCGATGAAACGCAAAATCAGACGGATTAAAGGGACCCTGCTGCTTAAAGATGATTATGAATCGGTTCGGGTTGCAGCCAGGATTATAGAGAAAGGCGGTCTGGTTGCTTTTCCTACCGAGACTGTCTATGGGCTTGGAGCGGACGCTACAAACCCCAAAGCGGTTGAGAAAATATTTCAAGCAAAAGGGCGTCCTTCAGATAACCCGCTTATAGTCCATCTGTCTGATCCTGAACAGGTTAAACTGGTATCCGGGACGATTTCAGAATCAGCCTCCTCTCTAGTCAATTATTTCTGGCCCGGCCCTCTCAGCCTGGTCTTACCCAGGTCAGATATTATCCCTCCCATTGTCAGTGCAGGTTTGTCAACAGTGGCTGTGCGTATGCCTGCACATCCGGCGGCGATCAAATTACTCAAACTTTCCGGCAAACCGATTGCTGCTCCCAGTGCTAATCGTTCAGGAAGCCCCAGCCCTACTTCTTATCAAGACGTTCTCGAAGATCTTGCCGGCAGTATTGATGCAGTTATAGCCAGTGATGCCTGCTCAATAGGGTTAGAATCAACTGTATTGGATCTTTCGGGAGATGTTCCAATTATTTTAAGGCCGGGTGGCATATCAAAGGAAGAACTGGAAAGGGTATTAGGAACCAGGGTCATTACATCGGGATATAACCAATCATCTGCTGTTCCCCCTTCTCCGGGAATGAAATACCGGCACTATGCACCCATAGCCCCTTTGATTTTGGTCGTTGGCAGTAAAGTGAGACGAAAGCTTCTTGTTATGGCAATTAAACGCCATTTCCAATATCATAATATGAAAGTTCGGTTTCTTAATCAGTATATCAAGAATAAATATCTTTGTAATAGTGATGACCCTGAGCAACTTGCAGCATATTTATACAGTGCACTGCGGCAAATGGATCGTGAGGGCATTGACTTGATTCTGGCAGAGGAAATCGATATGCCGGGGATAGGCTTTGCGGTAATGAACAGGCTTCGTAAGGCAGCTCTTCGGATACTCAGGGTAATGTAAGGGGAGGCGAAATTACTGACGAAATTAAACATTTTATTTGTTTGTACGGGAAATACATGTCGCAGCCCGTTGGCAGAGGGATTAATGAAGCATGAAATCAATAAGTATAATCTGGCTGATGAAATTTCTGTTAGCTCCGCAGGGCTCTTTGCCCTGGAAGGGTCAGAAGTTTCAGAACAGGTAAAGCTGCTTCTTGAAGAGAAAAAAATATTTCTTACTGAAAATAAGCGAGCCTCACAGATTTCCTATGAGATTGCCGATCAAGCCGATATGATTTTTGTCATGACCAGGTCACACCTTCGGCAATTATTATTTAAATATCCCCACTTGAAAAGCAAAACCTACCTTCTTAAAGAATTTGCATCTTTGCCCGGAGAAGAAGGCGATTATGATATAGATGATCCTTATGGGCAGAGTCTGGAAATTTATCAAAATGTGTTAGAGGAGATCCACAAGTCTATAAAGAAGATTATGCAAGTCCTGAAGGAGGATGGATATAATGAAAATTGCAATCGGCAGTGATCATGCAGGATATCATTTGAAAAAACAGGTAATCAATTACCTGAACTCCGGAAGCCGGGAGGCAATAGATTTTGGGGTACTTGATGAGACTGGTGCCGATTATCCGGATATAGCCGTAGCAGTTGTAAATGCTGTTAAAACCAGAGACTGTTCATTTGGCATCTTGATCTGTGGAACGGGAATAGGGATGTCAATTGCAGCGAATAAACATCATGGTATAAGGGCAGCTCTTTGCAGTGAATCTTATTCAGCCAGTTGTGCCCGGGAACATAATGATGCCAATATTCTGACCATGGGATCGAGAGTTCTTGGTCAGGGTCTGGCCATTGATATTGTTGAAACCTTTTTGAGCAGTTCCTTTGACGGCGGTCGACATAGCAGAAGGCTTGAAAAAATAACCGCTATAGAACAAGGATTATGATCATAAGGAGAACTTTTTACAGTTCTATTGATATAATATTCATCAGTATTTAAAATCTCATGGAGCCAAATTCCCGACCACGTAGTGAATATGGAGATGAGCCAGCATCATGAATAATCGTAACTCAATGAACCAAAAAGCGCTTCAGGCAACAGATCCTGAATTATTTTCCGCAATCAGAAATGAAAAGAAACGTCAGCAGAACAACTTAATTATGATTGCTTCAGAAAATCTGGTCAGTAGAGCCGTCCTTGAAGCCCAGGGTTCTGTCCTGACCAATAAGTACGCTGAAGGTTATGCCGGGGCAAGATATTATGGGGGATGTTTGTATGTCGACGAGGCTGAAAAATTAGCCGTCAACAGGGCGAAAAGCATTTTTAACGCAGAGCATGCTAATATGCAGCCACACTCGGGTACATCTGCCAATATGGCAGTTTATCTGGCGCTTTTAAACCCTGGTGATCGGATTTTGGGGATGGATCTTAGCCACGGCGGACATCTTACACATGGCAGCAAGGTTAATATTTCTGGACGTTATTACAGCTCATTCAGTTATGGAGTTAACCGGGATTCCTGCCTGATTGATCTCAGTGTGGTTAGGAAGCTTGCTCTTGATATCAGGCCGAAACTGATTATTGCCGGGGCCAGTTCATACCCCCGGCTTATTGATTTTGAAGGATTTCAAAAAATTGCAGAAGAGGTAGAGGCCATCTTTTTAGTAGATATGGCTCATACGGCAGGACTTGTTGCAGCCGGAGTTCATCCTAACCCTGTTTTATGTGCGGACATAGTAACTGCTACTACCCATAAAACATTTCGAGGACCCCGCGGCGGGATGATTTTTTGTAGGGAGAAGTATGCAGCGGATATAGACAAAGCGGTTTTTCCGGGACTACAAGGCGGTCCGCTGATGCATATTATAGCGGCGAAAGCTGTTGCCTGCAAAGAGGCATCCTCTCCCGATTTTGTAAAATATCAAAAAAAGGTATTGATTAATGCCCGTTCGCTTGCTGAAGGATTAATTGAGTGTGGATTTGAACTGGTTACGGGAGGTACAGATAGCCATTTGGTTTTAGTTGACCTGCGTAATAAAAATATTAGCGGCAGGGATGCAGAACAGTTGCTTGAAAGTGTGAATATAACCGCTAACAAAAATGTGATACCCTTTGATCCTAAAGGAGCCAATGATCCGAGCGGCATCAGACTGGGAACACCAACCCTGACATCCCGAGGGATGAAGCAGGAAGAAATGAAAGAAATCGCTCAGCTGATCGAAATGGCGATCGATTACCGGAGCGATACGATAAATTTAAAGAAAGTGAAAAACCGGGTAACTGCGATATGCCGACAGTATCCCGCCTACTAAAATTATGCAGAGGAGTTGATTACTGTGGATCAGGTTTTTGTTGTTGATCATCCCCTGGTTCAGCACAAACTTACTCAGTGTCGTCGTATAGAAACTGAAACATGGCAATTCCGGGGATTGGTTGAGGAAATAACGGCCTTGTTGCTATACGAAGCTGTTCGTGACATGAAAACGGTAGACACTGATCTTGTAACTCCGGTCGGGAAAGCAAAATGCCCTGAAATAAGTGAATCAGATCCCGTTTTTGTCGCAGTCCTCCGGGCAGGACTGGGAATGGTTCCCGGTGCCCTACGGTTATTTCCATATGCTCGAGCCGGTCATATTGGTTTATACCGTGATCATGATACACATGTGCCGGTTGAATACTACTGCAATCTTCCTCCGGATATAGATGACGTTGATTGTTTCCTGCTGGAGCCTATGCTGGCAACAGGCGGATCTGCGGCACATGCAGTAAAGGTTCTTAAAGACGCCGGAGTGAAAAATATTACAGTACTCAGCCTGATTGCTGCTCCGGAAGGATTAAAAGCGATTACTGAAAGTCACCCCGATATTAAAATATATTTGGCTTCAGTAGATGAAAAGTTAAATGAGAAAGCTTATATAGTACCGGGCCTGGGTGATGCCGGTGACAGGTTATTTGGTACTGCTTGAGTTTAGGAGTGATTTAAGGTTGAGTGAACGACCTGATTGGGATAGATATTTTATGCAAATTGCATCGGTTGTTGCAACCCGTTCTACCTGCCTGAGGAGACAAGTAGGGGCGTTGTTAGTGCTTAATAAAAGGATCCTTACAACGGGATACAATGGAACTCCCAGCGGCTTGAAGCATTGTGAGGAGGTAGGTTGTCTCCGGGAGAAGCTGAATATTCCATCAGGAGAAAGACACGAGTTATGCAGGGGTCTTCATGCGGAACAGAATGCAATTATACAGGCAGCGATCCATGGAGTCGCTATAGAAAACTCTGTACTTTACTGTACCCATTATCCCTGTGCTGTTTGTGCCAAAATGCTGGTAAATGCAGGAGTTAAAAATCTTATACTATCAAGCAATTATCCAGATTCCCTGGCGAAAGAGATTTTTGCCGAGGCTGGTATAAGTGTTTCTTTTATAGTATAATTACTTTCTGATGTGAGTTGCCCCATATCTATTTTTTCAGGCATTTATCTGTTTATGTACTATAATCTGGGACATTTTATATTCAGCAGTAAAATATACAGGTGGTGAATTTCATTGACTGTAGAATTGGTCAAAGCGATTAAAGAAGCTGAGAATAAAGCTGAGGCAATGATTCGGGATGCCCAGCAGGTAGCCCGGCAAACCATTAAGGATGCGGAGGAAAAAGCAGATTCTTTGTATCGCAATGTAATCTCTGAAGCAGAACAAAAGGCAAAAGAACAGATCAAAAAAGCAGAGGAAGAAGCAAAAGAGGAGACCAAGCCTATTTTTGAAAAACAGCAGGAGGTTATTGCCCGTTTGAAGGACGAATCTCTGAAACGAATGCCTGAAGCAGTGGAATTGCTTCGTGATAAGGTTGTGAATACTGATGCCGATAATTGAAATGAAAAAAGTTTTTCTCCTGGGGCATCGACAGGAGAGGGAAGAAATATTTAGCATCCTCCAGCAATTCGGTAATGTTCAGCTCACAGACGTAAAATCAGGAAGTTCCTGGGACGAATTTAAATCAATTCTTGATCCTGAACAGGCTGATTCAAAAACCGCGGAAACAGATTCAACTCTGAGCGAAATTAAGTTTTGCCTGGAATTTTTCCAGAGGCATTTCCCAATACGTAAAAATTTTGTTCAGCAATTTACCGGCGCCAAGCTGGAAATAACCAGTTCTGATTATATAAATCATATTAGTCGACTGGAAGAAATTAACATGGTCCATTCCGCCTGCCGAAAAGCAGAAGATGAATTAGCACACCTTCGCAATGAGGAAACCCAACATAACAGTTTAATTGAAGAATTAAAGCCATGGGAAAATTTTAAGCTACCCCTTGAAGAAGCTTCAGATGGTTCACATGTTTCAAAGGGCCTTTATACTGTTGCGGCAGATCAGATTGAAACAATTATAAATATGCTGAATGAATCCTTGTATGCCTATATCCTTGATGAAATATCTGAAGACAGCGAGTATATTTACTTCTTTTTTGTATGTCTTCTTGAAGAAGCAGTTATTGCCCGGGAAATATTCAAAGAAAAGACAGTTTCTTTGGCAGCTTTTCCCAGCTTGAAAGGTACAGCTGCTGACAATATGAAAAATGTTAAAATTGAACTGGAAAATCTTGTTGAAAAAAGAAATGTAATTCTCACCGAAGTGGAAAAACTGCTGGAATACCGCCCTATGCTGATGACCTGTTATGATTTTATGTTCAATGAGTACCAAAAGCATGAGGCTGTGGGCAATCTTGCTCGTACTGAGAACAGCTTTCTTCTTGAAGGTTGGGTTCCTGCACCTGTTTTGGATGATCTTGAGAATTTGTTGGCCGGGAAGACGGAAACTGCTGTAATTGCTTCCAGAGATCCCGAGTATGGGGAAGAAGTTCCAGTTCTTCTTCACAACTCAGGGCCTGCAGAAGCATACGAAGTTGTCACCAAATTGTATAGCACTCCCAGAAAAAAAGAGCTTGATCCCACACCTTTTCTTGCGCCGTTTTTCTTTATCTTTTTTGGTATCTGTCTGTCTGATGCCGGATATGGCTTTGTGCTGGCTCTGCTGGCTCTGTTTATATCCAGGAAGCTGAGGCTGACCGGTATGGGTGGGCAGCTGTTGAAGCTGTTAATCTACGGAGGCATTTCCTCAATTGTTTTTGGTGTTCTGCTGGGTAGCTATTTTGGAGATCTTCTCAAGCTTCCGCCTCTGTGGTTTAATCCTTTAGATGATCCCATGAGGATGCTCTTTTACTGCTTTGGAATCGGATTGATCCACCTTTATTTTGGAATGTCACTGCAGGCTTATCGTAATATTAAAGCCGGCCAGTCTATGAGTGCAATATTTGACCAGGGTTTCTGGTTTATCTTTCTGAATGGTTTGATTCTGCTTTTAATACCAGAGTTTTCTGCTGCCGGCCGCTGGTTGGCAATTGGGGGAGCTGCCGGGTTGATCCTCACCCAGGGGCGGGCTCAACAGGGTATAATTAAAAAATTCTTAAGCGGCCTTTTGAGTCTCTATAATGTAACAGGATACTTGAGTGATGTTTTATCCTATTCCCGGCTCCTTGCACTTGGCCTGGCAACGGGAGTTATAGCCTCGGCAATTAATTCTATGGGTGGCATGATCTCCGGAGGTATAATCGGTACTATAATCATGGCTATAGTCCTCTTTGGGGGGCATATTTTCAATATAATTATCAGCACTCTCGGATCTTATGTTCATACAAGCCGTTTGCAGTATATCGAATTCTTTAGCAAGTTCTTTGAAGGTGGAGGCAAAGCTTTTCAGCCATTTGGTATAAAAAACAGTTATATTGAAGTTGCCAACACCGATAAATAATTACTATAAACCAGGATTTTGGAGCCGGGAAGCAATTATACATAAGCACCAACAGCATTTAGCTTTTCGGCCCTGATATAGAATAATCGCTTTTGAAGAAAAGGGAGGCATAAAAAAATGACAGGAATTGAAATAGCGCTTATGGGGGCTGCTTTGGCAGTTGGCCTTGCCGGTATAGGATCGGCCATCGGAGTCGGTATTGTTGGTCAAAGCGCTGCCGGACTGGTTACTGAAGACCCGGACAAATTTGGGCAGACCCTACTCTTACAGGCATTACCCGGAACCCAGGGGATCTACGGACTTCTTACCGGTTTTATCATTATGCAGAGAGTGGGAATTATTGGGGGAGGTCTTCTGGAACTTACTGTATCAGAAGGATATTCATTTCTGATGGCTTCAATCCCGATTGCCATAGTTGGATTGCTTTCTGCTATTTATCAGGGAAGAGTTTCGGCATCTGCTGTAGGCTTAATTGCCAAGCGCCCTGAAGAACTTGGTAAAGGTATTGTCTATGCGGTAATGGTTGAAACCTATGCTGTTCTTGCATTGCTTGCCTCAATCATGCTGCTCTTTGGTATACCTGTATAAAGGAGTGAATAGTGTGAAAGAGGGAGCAGAAAGAATTATCCAGCGGATACTGGATGATGCCGGCAAGAAATCTGATGCTATCCAGAAAGAAGCAGCAGATAAAACAGAGAGACTAGTTGCAGAAGCTGAACAAAAGGCAAAACGTAAAAAGCAGCAAATCCTGGAGCAGGCCGGAAAAGTAGCTGAGGAACATAAAAGGCGGATTATTGGTGTTGCTCAACTTGAAGCACGCAAAGAACTGCTTTCAGCAAAGCAAGACCTTATTGGCGATGCATTTAGCATG
The DNA here is from genome assembly GCA_033549065.1 of Bacillota bacterium. Lineage (NCBI taxonomy): Bacteria > Bacillati > Bacillota > Bacillota bacterium. The sequence continues at coordinate 148,274 of JAWSUE010000004.1, read as the reverse complement.
GCGTTAAATCAGCTGATTGAACTCGATGAAGAACAGTATCTTGCTGTAATTCAGAAAATGCTGCTTGCCTACATTGAAAAGGGTAATGAAACAGTATATTGCTCTGCAAGAGATTTGCAGAGAATCCCAGCCGGATTTTGGAAAGAAGTTAAGGATATTCTTAAAAAAAGCGGTAAAAAAGGTGAACTGCTGATAGCTGACGAGCCAAGGGATATCAAAGGTGGCTTTATTTTGAAGGACGAAAAGGTGGAAATTAACTGTTCTTTTGAAGCGCTGCTGGAAATGAAAAGGGATGAGCTCGAGCCGGCAGTCGCGGCAGTATTGTTTAAATAAATGTTAAGCTTTCCTCCGGGAAAGGAGAACAATAATTATATGCCAGTAGTAGATGATACAATTTATGCTTATGCAGTTGGGCGTATCAGAGCGCTTGAAGCAAAATTAATTGAAAGAAACCGGTTTGACAGGATGATAGATGCTTCATCGGCATCGGAAGCATTAAAAATGCTGGCTGAATCGGACTACTCCAATGCAGTCAGTGAACTTTCCGATGTTCATGAATTCGAATTGATTCTTACCGTTGAACTTAAGAATACCTTTGAATTGATTCGCAAGATAAGCCCTAAACCGGAATTGATCACAATCATGGCGGTCAGAAATGATATACACAATCTTAAAGTATTGTTAAAAGCAAAATATCTTGGGATAAAAAGTGATCTTATGGTGCCGACTGGTTCTATTGATCTCGGGGTTGTGCAGTATGCCGTTGCTGAGGATGATTACCGGGATCTACCGGTTAAACTGCGCGAAGCAGCAGAAAAGATTAATGAAGATTTTCTGGTGAATCGTAATCCACAGGCTATCGATCTAACCCTTGACAAAGTATTATTTGACCAGCTGATTTTTTTAGCAGGTGAGTCTAAATCAGAATTTCTCAAAGGGTTATTCGTCAGGCAAATTGACCTGATCAACCTGAAAACGCTGGTAAGAATCAAGCGAATGGGTTTGGATCGGGAGTTTTTTAAACAAGTTATAATCAATCATGGTTCTCTCGGCGCCGACCGGCTTTCAGGCTTAATCGACGAACCACTTGAGTCGCTTATCACTACGCTCTCTATGACTGATTATGCTGACCTGGTAAGCGATGGTATCCGGGATTGGCTGGACAGGGGAACCGCCTCACGATATGAAAAACTTGCAGATGACTTTATTACTTCCTATCTGAAAAAAGGCAAATGGATGCCGTTTGGCCCTGAGCCTCTTATCGGATATCTTTGGGCGAAGGAAATTGAGATTAAAAATATCCGCTTGATTATGGTCGGTAAGATTAACAAACTGCCTGCTGAAGCGATCAGGGAGCGAGTTCGTGATGTCTACTTATAAAATTGCTGTTATTGGTGATAAGGATTCGATCCTCGGGTTTAAAACAATCGGTGTAGACACTTTTACTGTAACCAGCGGTGAAGCTGCTTTAGATGCTTTAAAAAAGCTGGTTGCCGAAGAGTACGGAGTTATCTTTATCACTGAGGAACTGGCCGGGGATCTACAAGATATAATCGATGAACTGAATAAGCGCATATTACCTGCTGTTGTTCTGATTCCCAACAGCAAAGGCACATTGGGATTAGGAATGCAGCAGATAAAGCATAATGTTGAAAAAGCAATTGGCGCAGATATTCTTTTCAGGAAAGAAGGTTGATAACTTGGATGTTGGCAGGATTATAAAAGTTTCCGGCCCCCTGGTTGTTGCAGATAATATGAAAGATGCCCGGATGTATGATATGGTCCGGGTAAGTGAAGCCAGGCTGCTGGGTGAAATCATTGAGTTGCGAGGCGATCAGGCATCAATCCAGGTCTACGAAGAAACGGGCGGACTCGGACCGGGTGAACCTGTTTATACAACCGGTGATCCGCTGAGTGTTGAACTCGGTCCCGGTTTGATTGAAGCTATCTTCGATGGCGTACAGCGTCCATTAGATGTTATTCGTGAGCAGGTAGGCGATTATATCACCCGTGGAGTTGAAGTTAGCCCCCTCAGCAGGAACCGGAAATGGGAATTTGTCCCTAAAGTCAATGTGGGCGATAAAGTTGAGGCTGGCGATATTATCGGTACAGTCCAGGAAACAACCTTGGTTGAACACCGGGTTATGGCACCCCCCATGTGTGCTTCCGGAATTGTAAAAGAAATAAAAAGTGGTGAGGCTACCATCACTGATATGATTGCCCTGATTGAAACAGATAATGGACCGGTTGAATTAACGATGATGCAAAGATGGCCGATCCGCAAAGGGCGGCCGTACAAAGAAAAAATGGGGCCGCATATCCCGATGATTACAGGACAAAGAATTATAGATACCTTTTTCCCGGTAGCCAAAGGTGGGACTGCCTGTATCCCCGGACCTTTCGGCAGCGGAAAAACAGTTACTCAACACCAGCTGGCTAAATGGGCTGATGCTGAAATAGTAGTCTATATTGGTTGTGGTGAACGCGGAAACGAGATGACCGATGTTCTTCTCGAGTTCCCTGAATTAAAAGACCCTAAATCGGGTGAACCGCTGATGAAAAGAACCGTGCTAATCGCCAATACTTCTAACATGCCTGTTGCTGCCAGGGAAGCCTCTATTTATACCGGAATAACGATTGCAGAATACTTTAGGGATATGGGTTATAGTGTCGCGCTTATGGCAGATTCAACATCCCGTTGGGCTGAAGCGCTGCGTGAGATGTCCGGACGTCTTGAAGAGATGCCCGGAGAAGAAGGTTATCCCGCATATCTTGGCTCCCGACTTGCAGATTTTTATGAACGTTCAGGTAGGACAATCTGTCTTGGTAGTGATGAAAAGGAAGGAGCTTTAACCGTTGTAGGAGCAGTTTCACCTCCCGGTGGCGACCTTTCAGAGCCTGTATCCCAGGGAACGCTTAGAATCGTGAAGGTCTTCTGGGGACTTGATGCCACTCTTGCCTACAGACGTCACTTCCCGGCCATTAACTGGCTGCTCAGTTACTCACTGTATCTTGACAATGTAGCCTCCTATTTTAGAGATACTGTTGGTGAGCAATGGAACGAGATGCGCCGTGAGGCAATGAGGTTACTTCAGGAAGAAGCCGAATTAGAGGAGATTGTACGTCTGGTTGGAGTAGATGCTCTTTCTGCAAAAGAACGATTGACGTTAGAGACGGCAAAATCTTTACGCGAAGACTTTTTGCATCAGAATGCGATGCATGAAATTGATACATACAGCTCACTGAATAAGCAGTTTATTATGCTCGATTTGATTTTATCTTTCCATCATGAAGCCGGTGCGCTTGTTGAAAAAGGAGAGATAGATCTCGACTTGAATAAGCTCTTCTCGCTGGTCGTACGGGAAAGAATTGCCAGGGCAAGGTATGTCCCCGAAGAGGATCTGAAAGAGTTGGAACAGATCAGGATTGAAATAAAAGAACAGGTTGCCTCATTAGCCGGTGAAGGAGGAGATGGAGATGCTTAAAGAGTACAAAACAATCGTCGATGTAGCCGGCCCTCTGATGTTGGTTGAGAATGTTGAAGGCATTAAATATGGTGAGTTAACTGAGATTGAACTGGCAGGAGGAGAAGTCAGGCGTGGTCAGGTTCTTGAAGTGGACCGTGACAGGGCTCTGGTCCAGATCTTTGAAGGATCTACAGGATTGAATATTGGTTCAACAAAGGTCCGTTTCCTTGGTAAATCAATTGAACTTCCTGTATCGATGGATATGTTAGGACGGGTTTTCAGTGGTTTGGGACAACCACGGGACAAGGGTCCGCGAATTATTCCTGAAAAACGACTTGATATAAATGGATTCCCGATTAACCCTTATGCCCGGGATTACCCTTCTGAATTCATTCAAACCGGAATCTCGGCTATCGATGGAATGAACACAATGGTTAGGGGTCAAAAGCTACCTATATTTTCCGGCTCAGGACTCCCCCATTCCCGGCTGGCAGCACAGATTGCCCGTCAGGCCAAGGTGCTTGGTGGGGAATCTAATTTTGCTGTTGTATTTGCTGCCATGGGTATCACCTTTGAAGAAGCGGACTATTTTATTACAGACTTCCGTAAAACCGGGGCAATAGAAAGGGCAATTTTATTTATTAACCTGGCTGATGACCCGGCAATCGAACGTATTGCTACTCCGCGTATGGCCCTGACAGCAGCAGAGTATCTGGCTTACGAGAAGGATATGCATGTGTTGGTTATTCTGACCGACCTTACAAACTATGCTGAAGCGCTGAGGGAGATTTCAGCTGCCCGTAAAGAAGTACCCGGCCGCCGTGGATATCCCGGATATTTATATACCGACCTTTCATCCATCTATGAAAGAGCCGGGAGGATTCAGGGACGGACTGGTTCAATTACTCAGTTACCAATCCTGACCATGCCGGAAAATGATATAACCCATCCGATTCCTGACCTGACCGGATATATCACTGAAGGGCAGATTATTCTGAGCCAGGAACTGCATCGGAAAGGTTTATATCCACCTATTGATGTTCTGCCTTCACTTTCAAGATTAAAAGACAAGGGAATAGGAATAGGTAAAACGAGGGAAGACCATGCAGATACGATGAACCAGCTATATGCGGCTTATGCCCGGGGCAAGGAAGTCAAGGAACTGGCAGCCATTCTCGGTGAAGCGGCGCTTTCAGAAGCCGACAAGAAATTTTCGCGATTTGCCGATGAATTTGAAGGCCGTTATGTAACCCAGGGTGAAGAAGAAGACCGCAGCATTGAAGAAACATTGAATCTCGGCTGGGAACTTTTAGCCTACCTGCCGCGTGCTGAATTAAAGAGGGTTCGTGACGAGTATCTGGACAAGTATCTATCCGACCAGGAGGAGGTTTAGTTCATGGAAATTCGGGTCAACCCAACCCGCATGGAGCTAAACCGCCTGAAAAAAAGATTAAAAATGGCGGAGCGGGGCCATAAACTGCTCAAAGACAAAAGAGACGAATTGATCCGTCAGTTTCTGATACTGGTTCGTAAGAATAAAGAACTCCGGGAAGATATTGAAAAAGAGCTATCGGAGGCCTTTGCCAAATTCTTGCTGGCCCGGGCAGTTATGCCTGAGGAAAATCTCGAAGAGGCCTTAATGTATCCTACAAAAAGGCTTAACCTGGAAATCAGCAAGCAGAACATTATGAGCGTTTACGCTCCTAAATTTTCTTGGGCAGAAGAAGGTTTAACACGCGAAGAGGGTGGGAGCATTTACCCATACGGTTTTGCTGATACTTCTGCTGAGTTGGATACATCTATTGAAACACTTTCCGGTATTCTTCCCCGGTTGATGGAACTGGCCGAAGTTGAAAAGGCCGTATATCTTTTGGCCGAAGAAATCGAAAAAACACGCCGTCGGGTTAATGCCCTGGAATATGTATTAATACCAAAACTTGCTGAAACAATAAAATACATAACCATGAAACTTGATGAAAATGAACGTGGGGCGCTAACCCGGTTGATGAAAATTAAAGATGTAGTCAGGGCTAAAATGTAGGCATGTTGACCGTTAAAAAATATCACCTTTAAACTACTGATATAATGGTAACACCCTCATCAATAATTCTTTTCAGGCAGGGATTGTGACAAGAAAACTCTCAGGAGATTAAGTCAATAAGGTTTGCTCAAAACAATGTTTAATTATCCGGGAAGCATACATATTCACAGCCGCTACTCGGATGGTAGCGGAGATATGGCAGAAATTACACAGGCTGCTGCTTCTGCCGGATTAAGCTATATTATAATTACTGATCATGAAACACTTGAAGGCCTGAACGAAGAGACAATCCACCAGGGAGTTGCTGTTCTGGTCGGTGTTGAGATTAACCGATTACACAACCACTACCTCGTTTTAAACACGGAGCAACTCATCGAGTCTAATGAGAACAACCCTCAACAATTGATCGATGCTGTCCGTAATGCAGGTGGTATTGGATTTATTGCTCACCCCTTTGAAAAGGGCTCCGCTTATATCGAAAAAGGTAAGGCTTATCCATGGATTAACTGGCCGGTTTTTCATTTTAACGGCATGGAAATATGGAATTATACTTCGCATTGGCGCGGCCGGCACCCCTCACTTATAAAAACAGTGTACAGCTTTATATTCGACAGAAAAGGCGCCATGGATAGTCCCCCTGCCGACATTTTAAAACTTTGGGATTGTTATACCACTTCCGGCCATAAAGTTGTGGGTATAGGAAGCACCGATGCTCACGCTTTCAATTATAGTATTGGATTTCTCCGGGTGAAAATATTTTCCTACAAATATATTTTTAAAACGATAAAAACATATATTATTTTAGGCAGGGAGCTTAGTAATAATTTTGTAGAAGCTAAAAAGCAGATATTGAATGCGCTGGAGGCCGGCAACTGTTATTTTGCTTTTGATAGTTTATATCCTGCAAAAAATTTTAACTATCATGCAGTTACTGAACAAATCAAGTATTTGCCCGGCAGCACCCTGGCCTATGACAAAGATATAATATTGATAGTGACTTCACCGCTCAAGCGATCAGTTATAAGAATGATCCGCGATGGTAAAGTTATCAACCAATCTCAATCCGGGGAAATGGTCTTCCAGCCTACAACTCCTGGTGTATATAGAGTTGAAGTCTTTTACAAGCCGCTGGTCGGTCGGCCACGGCCATGGATCTATGCTAACCCATTTTATCTGGAGCCTTCATCCGGAGCAACGATATAACGTTAATATTCATGATATACTATAAGGCAAAAGAATTTAAATCGTTCAAATATATTCACAGGAGGGTGTTTTATGCTAAAAATCGGTATTAACGGGTTTGGTAGGATAGGTAGATTGACGATGCGGGCTGCCTTAATAAATAAGGGAGTCAAGGTAGTAGCAATAAATGACCTCTCTGACAATGCTTCCCTGGCCCATCTTCTGAAATATGATTCTGTTTACGGCATCCTTGATGCAGACGTTAAGCTCAATGATCAAGGTTTTCTTATTGACGGTGAGCAGATCAAAGTATATTCAGAAAGAGATCCCGCCTCTGTTCCCTGGAAGGAATCTGATGTAGAAGTTGTTGTAGAATCGACCGGGATCTTCCGCAAACGTGATGCTGCCTCCAAGCATTTAAGTGCTGGAGCAAAAAGGGTTATCATTACGGCACCGGCTGAAGCAGATATTGTAATTGTATTAGGGGTTAATGATCACCTTTATGATCCCGATCAGCATTTTCTAATTTCCAACGCATCCTGCACCACAAATGCGCTTGCTCCGGTTGCTAAGGTACTCCATGAAAATTTTGGTATTGAAAAAGGGTTAATGAATACTGCGCACGCCTATACCAACGATCAGCAACTTCTTGATTTCCCACACTCTGATCTGCGGCGATCCAGGGCGGCGGCTTTATCGATTATTCCTACATCAACCGGTGCGGCAAAAACCGTGGGTGAAGTAATTCCGGAACTTAAAGGCCGGATAGATGGCCTGGCAATCAGGGTCCCCACGCCGACAGTTTCCCTGGTCGACTTTGTGGTTCAGCTGAAAAAGACGGCCTCAGTCGGCGCAATTAATGACGTTTTCAAAAAAGCAGCTGCCGGTTCAAAATACCTGGCTTACAGTGATGAGCCCCTTGTTTCAGTTGATTATAAAGGCAACCCATTTTCATCAACTATAGATGGGCAATCAACTATGGTGATCGGAGATAACCTTGCCCGTGTGTTGGCCTGGTATGATAATGAATGGGCTTATTCCAACAGGGTTGTTGACCTGGCGTCAATGATTGCAGACTAATAAAAAAGAGGAAATATGATTGATTTAAGAGTAACAAGTAGTTTAATTCTTGCAAAGATTTATTGCTAATCAGCTTTTGAAGAATATATCAAGCATTTCAGGTATTGGAGGAGGGCTCGTTGAAAGTCAAGAAAAGTATAGAAGAAATTAATGAAAAAATTAAAAAGGGCAAAGCGGTTGTTTTCACTGCAGAAGAGGTTATCAACCTGGTAGATGAAAAAGGAGCGGCTGCTGCTACCGAATATGTTGATGTTGTTACGACGGGAACATTTGGCCCTATGTGTTCCTCAGGTGTTTTTTTAAATGTGGGACATCCCAAACCCCGGATAAAAATACAAAATGCCTGGTTAAACAGCGTTCCGGCTTATACCGGCATCGCTGCCGTTGATCTCTATCTCGGAGCTACAGCCATCCCTGATTCTGATCCGGCCAATCACTTCTACCCCGGAAAATTCCCATATGGCGGCGGCCATGTCATTGAGGATCTTGTTGCCGGCAAAGAGATCAGGCTGGAGGCAACAGCATATGGGACCGATTGCTATCCCCTGAAAAAAATCGAGACTAAATTCCGGTTGTCTGAGATCAACGAAGCCACACTATACAACCCCCGTAATGCCTATCAGAACTATAATGTGGCAATCAATTCTGGCCAAAAGACGATCTATACTTACATGGGTATCCTCAAACCTAATATGGGAAATGCGAATTACAGCTCTGCCGGCCAGTTAAGCCCTCTTTTCAATGATCCTTTGCTTAAAGTAACCGGCATAGGGACCCGTATTTTCCTTGGTGGAGGGATTGGCTATGTAGCCTGGCATGGCACTCAACATAATCCTTCCGCCGGTAGGGCGGAAAACGGAACTCCCACGTCTCCCGCCGGGACACTGGCTTTAATCGGAGACCTGAAGCAGATGCAGCAAAGATGGTTAAGGGGATTGAGTTACCTTGGTTACGGTGCGACCCTTCAGGTTGGAATTGGCATCCCTATACCCATCCTTGATGAAGAAATAATGAATTATTGCGCTGTCCGGGATGAAGATATATTTGCACCGGTAGTTGATTACTCACATGCATACCCAAATCGCGAAGCCGGAAATCTCGGATTGGTGAGTTATGCCCAGCTTAAGAGCGGATCCATTACAATCAACGGTAAATCGATCCCCACGGCATCACTGTCAAGTTACGCGGGTGCCAGAGAGATTGCAGAAACTTTAAAATCCTGGATAACAGCAGGGCAATTTGAACTAACCCAACCGGCAGCATTACTTCCGTCAGTTGAGGCCGGGATAACTCTCAAAACCATGCCCCAGAGAGATCCGGAAGAGCAGGAGGACAATCAATGATCAAGCAAAAAGTTGTTCTTCGGTTCCCACCACAGTTAGTTGAGCAGCCCACCATCTATCATCTGATCAAGGATTTTGGCCTGCAGGTTAATATTCTCCGGGCTGATATTAATCCGAACAAAGAAGGCCGCCTGATGATGGAACTAAGCGGAGATGAATCGAGCTACCAAAAAGCTCTTGATTGGATGAGGAGTCAGGGTCTGCAGATAATCGGCCTTGAACAGCAGATAATCTGGCGCGAAGATCTCTGCACGCATTGTGGAGCATGTACTGTGATCTGTCCCACTGATGCCCTGGTATTTGACCGGCCTGAGATGACCGTGAGATTTATTGAAGAAAAATGTGTGGTTTGCGAACTCTGTTTGAAAGCCTGTCCGGCCAGGGCAATGGAAACTCTCGCCGATAATGAATATTCAAGATGAGCAGTAATAGGTTTTACCGGCATAGGATAGCCGAACCAAGGTTGACCTCTTTCTCCGTAGCTATTAAAGAAACCGATTTATGGATTGCTGTGAGCCGTGATACTTATCATGCAGAGCTGCCCTCCCTTGTTGAAAAGCAAATCTGGAATATGAGGCAGCCCCTTGAATCATATTTAAAAGAACATCCTGAGATATTGGCCAGCCTCAAACCCTGCATTCTTACACCTGATGCTCCGGAAATTCTTAAAGTTATGACCAGGGCAGGAAACCGGGCTGGAGTTGGACCGATGGCTGCCGTGGCAGGAGCATTTGCAGAAGCCGTCGGAATATATATTAACAGTTTTTCTCCGGAAGTAATTGTTGAAAATGGTGGAGATATCTACCTGAATGTTGAAAAGCCGGTTACAGTTGGAATTTATGCCGGAAATTCACCCCTTAGCGGCAAACTGGCTCTCAGGGTAAATCCAGAAAATACTCCCTCGGGTATCTGTACTTCTTCCGGAACAGTCGGACCTTCTATAAGTTTTGGAAATGCCGATGCTGCGATAGTTGTCTCACAATCAGCTCCTTTAGCCGATGCGGTGGCCACAGCATTGGGTAACCTGGTTAAAAACCCGGATGATATGGAAAGCGCAATTGATTTTGGGAAAAGCATTGAGGGTATCAAAGGGATTTTAATCATTTACGGCAGCAGGGTTGCCGCATGGGGCAGTATTGAGTTAAAAAATTAGATTGATTAAAGTTAAAAAGGGGGGTTACAGATGCCGGTCTTACCTTTCAAAGAGCAAAGTCCAATCCTGGGTGAAAATGTTTATATAGCTCCCGGGGCAGATGGAATGTACCGGAGATATATTAACCTGGCCCGGACCTATCTTGAACAGGGATCTTCTTGAAGAGACCGGTGAACTAGGCTATAATATTTTATGCACAATGCCGGCATAGCTCAAATGGTAGAGCAGCTGAATCGTAATCAGCATGTTGGGGGTTCAAGTCCTCTTGCCGGCTCCAACCTAACCCGCTAAAAATGCGGGTTTTTGCTTGTCATGTTTGCAGTACTAGAGAATAAACGATTGGTCATATTGGTATAGTTATCAGTCGTTTATCAAGCCCTTATTCAAGCAGTTTTGTGAACTCACGATAGTGTTTTTCTTCATCAGATAAGATTTTCTGAAACATTATTCTTGTCATATGGTCATTTTATTTATCTGCCACCTTAACTTAAGAGACTCGAACAACATTCCTCTGAGAAACGAATATATATTACAAGAGCGCAAATATTTGATATGATTATCTTAAGGCATACTAATAAAAAGAAGGTCTGTCCACCCATATGACCAACCGAGTAATCTCTCTTTTGCGCAATCGCACTTTTATCATGGTGTCTGCTTTTGCCGGGGGTTTAATATTCAGTGATCTGGCGAAATATACAAGTTCTGCAACATTTCCTGCACTTCTCATTGCCCTAACAGTATCGATCACTCAAATAAGTATTGCAGACTTCATACCCGTCTCCAAAACTATAAAGCCGATTGTAGCCGGAGTTTTCTTTAACTATTTTGTTTTGGGATCCCTGATATTGCTGTTAGCCTGGTGGCTCATACCTGAACCGGACCTTTGGGCAGGCTATGTTTTGGTTGCTGCCGGACCACCGGGCGTCGTGGTTATACCATTCACCTATATTCTGAAAGGTGATACAAGACTGACTTTGGTTGGTTTATATGGTGCATTTTTCTTATCCATCATCATCACTCCTATCATGGTTTCTGTTTTTATCGGAGGAAGTTCTGTCCCCACCAGCAGACTGGTATATGCCATGACGCAGTATATCCTAATCCCGCTCGTCCTATCAAGGGTACTATGCTTTTTAAAAATTAATTCTTACATAGAAAAGTATAAAGGTACGATCATCAATTGGTGTTTTTTCGTGGTTATATTTTCTGTAGTCGGTTTAAATCGTGCTTTATTTCTATCTGAGCCAAATCTACTCATCCGGGTAATTATTATCGCTTTTATGAGTACTTTTTTTCTGGCTTACTTTGTCGATTATATGGGTAAAAAACTCTCTATCGCTCACCCGGAGAGACAGAGCTATATTCTGCTGGCGACAATAAAAACAGCTGCTTTTTCATCAACCCTGGCTTTAGCTCTATTTAACGAGATCGCATCATTCCCCGGCGCGGTTGTAGCAGCATTTTATACCATTTATTTTATCTACCTGGGGATTAAGGGTGATCGAATGCAATCAATTTCCGGTACCCCTGAATAAAGAATAGATGGGAGGTGTTAACTTGGAAAAACACTTTACAAGAATGGGTGATGGTTCGGGAGTATATCTTACTTCAGATGAAATTTACACTGACCTTAAGACCGGTACCGCAGATGCTGCTGAACGGGGGAAAATTGCAGATTTATCAGGTGATGAAATTGATTATCTTTTTGAAATTATTACCTCACCGGTAAATGTCTGCAGCGTATTGAAAGGCAAAGAAGTGGTAACCTCTTCAGACTCGGGAGCATTCAAGATCAATTACCAGTCGGATATTTCTATGGACAGGGCAACTGCTGTTCAGGTTCATGAGAAGGTGCTGTGTGCTGACTCCCTAGACCTGGGCAATATTGACTACAGCTATAAATCAGTAAAAGCAATTCTGCATGACGAAGTAAAGGTTATGGAAAATATCCAACTCAATACAGTAATGCCGGTTCTTTACGGGGCAATGCCCAACCTGGGACTCTATACCAAACCGGACGGTCCGGTGGAAAATTGGTCGGAACTTCTGCCGCAGGGGAAAATTGAAGAGGCCAGATATGCCCAGGAAGAAGCGATTGAGCATGCAGTCAAAGACATGGTTTATATTGCGGGCGGTATGTATGAAGCAGGCGCGGACGGAATGAATTTTGATACCTGCGGTGCTTCAGGAGATGCCGATGTACTGGCTGCACTCCTGGCTATCAGGGCTATAAAGGAAAAATATCCTCACCTGGGTATAGAGATGGGAATGGCCGGGGAATTTATTTTGGGCATGCATGGCAAGTTAGAATTTGGAGGTATAAGAGTTGCCGGTCTGTACCCACACCGACAGGTTGAACTTGCCGAGAAGGCAGGGGTAAGTATATTTGGCCCTGTTATAAATACCAATAGTAATAAAACTTTTCCCTGGAACCTGGCCAGGACCGTAACCTTTATGAAAGCCTGCACGGAAGCTGCCAACATACCTGTTCATGCTAATGTTGGTATGGGCGTCGGCGCTACACCGATGACACCGGTTCCCCCCGTAGATACCGTTTCAAGAGCAGCCAAGGCGCTGATCGAGATTGGTAAAGCAGATGGTTTATAGGTAGGTTCAGGTGATCCTTTTGGTAATGAAGCTACACAGGAAGTCGCAGTCGGAATGGGCGGCATTCGAACGGCCGGAGATCTGGTGCTAAGAATGCAGCTGTCGAAAGGAATGAAGCTCGACTCCGCAAAGAAGTATGTAGCCGATAGATTGGGAGTTACCTCTTTTGAGTTAAGCGATTGCTCTGTAATGCGTGATATAAGAAAATTATTGGGATTAGGTTATTCAATGCCCGAACCGGGATCAGCAAAAGGTATAGGGGCAAAGATCCGGATTGCCAGAGTGCTTGGTATTAATATTAACTCAGTTGAGCGCTTTAAAAAAGCAACAGGATTAAAATAATTTGTAAGGCAGGTGACACTATTGAAAAGAAATCCGATAGCTGGCAGGAACACCTTTATCGGTTGTAGTCTTAGCCTCTTCAGCAGAGAAGATCTGGAAATGATCCATGATGCGACTCTTGAAGTTTTGGAGTATACCGGCTTATACGTTCAGAGTAACGATGCGATTGATATTTATGAAAATGGAGGCTGCATAGTAGACAGGGACAGTAAAACAGTAAAAATCCCGGTTCATATCGTCGAAGACGCGATTACTTCCGCACCGAAAAAGGTTTTTCTGGCAGGACGGGATCCAAAAAACGACATTGTTTTGGAGAGCGGAAGGGTAAATTTTTGTCCTTTCGGAGAAGGGGTTATGGTTATAGATCCCTATACCGGTGAATACCGGCAGTCAACAAAGGCCGACAAGGGAAATGTGGCCAGGCTAGTCGATGCTCTTGATCAATACGATATGCTTGAAAATACTGTTGCTCCCAGGGATGTTCATCCTGAAATGGAAAGTCTTCATAATTACGAGGTTACGGTATCGAACACCACCAAGCATGTTCCGCAGCCCTGTCACGATAAACGTTCAGCCCAACTGCTAATTGAAATGGCAGCTGCGGTGGCCGGGGGAATGGAGAACTTAAAAGACAGACCGATTGTCTCGGGTTGTACATGTCCACAAAGTCCGCTGACTATTTCTGAAGGTTGTGCTGACCCGATCATCGAATATGCCCGGGCGAATCTTCCCCAGAATATTTTATCGATGGCTTTGGCGGGAGCAACGTCGCCGGTAACCCTGGCCGGTACCCTGGTTACTCACAATGCAGAGGTACTGGGCGGGATTGTTCTGGCCCAGCTTACGCGCAGAGGGGCACCTGTGATGTACGGCAGTTCCACTTCAATGATTGATCTGAAGCTGACAACAGCTACAGTTGGTTGCCCTGAACTTGGTTTAATCAGCGCTGCTGTTGCCAAGCTGGCTCAGATGTACCGCCTTCCCAGTTATGTAGCGGGTACTTAGGGAGACAGCAAGATTTCAGATGCGCAATCAGGGCATGAAAAAACTCTGACTACCCTGCTGCCGGCATTGGCAGGGGCCAATATGATCTACGGCGGGGGGATGTTGGAGATGGGGCTGACCATGAGCTTCGGGCAGCTGGTTATGGACAATGAGATCATTGCCATGACGAGAAAAGTCCTGGAAGGAATTCCGGTAAATGATGAAACCCTGGCTGTGGATGTGATCAAAAGTGTAGGTGCACGGGGACACTTCTTAGCCGAGGATCATACATACAAGCACATGAGAAAGCTTTCAGAGCCAAAACTGATTGATCGACGGATGCGCCAGTTCTGGGCTGAACGCGGTTCAAAAGACTTGACCGCATCCTGTGATGAAAAAGCAAGAGAAATTCTCGAGACCCATAAGCCCGAGCCGCTACCTGATAAAGTGCATAAGGAACTTCTCTCGATTATTCGCAGAAGAGAAGAAGAACTGGGCATTTAATTATTGTAGATATATTTTCCAGGGCAATGTAGATAATCTGGAGCCCATTGCCGGGCAGGAAGCAGAAGTTTATTTTGCTGTATAGTATATTAAACAGATGAGGAGGTTTTAAAATGGCTGAGCTAACCTTTTTGGGCCATGCTGCATTTCGGTTAAGTGACGATGCCAGGGAAAAACTGCTTTTTGATCCCTTTATAACAGGCAACCCCCTGGCACCGGTGAAGATCGATGAAGTCAAGGCCGACTATATACTCATTTCGCACGGGCACGATGATCATCTTGGCGATGCCTGTGAAATAGCAAAGAAAAATGATGCAACTATTATTTCCACAGCTGAAGTGGCGGAACTTGTCCGGGGAAAAGGTCTCAATGCCCATGCCCAGCACCTGGGCGGCCGGCATAAATTTCCTTTCGGTTCAGTTAAACTAACCCTGGCTTTTCATGGCGCCGGGGTGCCCGGAGGCCATGCCTGCGGATTTGTAATCGATTATTATGGCAAAAATGTTTACTTTGCCGGTGATACAGCGCTATTCAGCGATATGAAACTGATTGGAGAGTTAGACGAAATTGATCTGGCTCTGCTGCCAATTGGTGATAATTTTACAATGGGCATAGATGATGCAGTTATTGCTGCTTCATTTCTGAAAGCAAAAGTGGTAATTCCTTATCATTACAATACCTGGCCTGTTATAGAAGCAAATCCTGATGAGTTTAAGAAAAAGGTTGAATCTGAAACCGGAAGCAGTTGTGTCATACTCGCCCCGGGGGGAAGCTACAACTTGTAAATAAAATTTTAGAGAATGCCCAGTTGTAAGTAAAAACCCACCCTTTTACAATGGGTGGGTTCTGATTATACGCATATTGAATCTATAAACGGAACAGTGGTCTGGTCAGGCAGGTTGGTCCGCCGCCACCCTTTATTGAAACGTCTTCCCCAGGATATTCAAAGACTGTAACCCCTTCTCTTTCCAGGCCGGCTTTGGTTTTCGGGTTTCCGGCAATCATGACACATATCCGTGGCGCCAGGGCCAGAACGTTGCAGCCAAAAGTGTCATATTCACTGTCGGGAACTTCCACAAATCGAAATCCTTTTTCAATTAAAAGATCCCGGAAAGGTACAACCATCAGCGGTGAATATATTACAGCAAGATCACGATCGACCGGGCTGATCATTGACATTAGATGCAGGCATTCTGCAGGACCATTTCCGTGGGGGAGCGGGACTTCTATTACTTCTTTAACCATGTCTTTTGTCAAATCACGCAGTTGGGAAACTCCGGCGCTGTTTGTGCGATAACCGAGGCCTACAGCTACTGTATCATCATCAAACCATACTATATCTCCGCCCTCAATTTTTCCGGGTGCTTCAATCTTACCGATTATCGGGATGCCGATCTTTTCAAGATATTTCCCGGCTGCTTCAGCTTCCGGCTTGCGTTCATATTTGCCCATATTGCATAGAATAGCCCCGCCTTTGGTGATTATTACCGGGTCGTGGGTATAAATCGAGTCCAGGCTGGTATGATCATTTTCAGGAAGATAATGTACTTCAGGGACGTACTTTTCAATGATAGCAGTAAACTGGCTGTATTCATTCAAAACCTTTTCGTAGTTCGGTTCGGCTGGATAGTGCAGTTTTTGCCACTGTTTCTTGATATTTTCCTGACTCTTCCATGCAGTTTCAGGTTTCTTCATCAGGATGGAATCTATTTTTCCTGTTTCGGATTGACCATTAAATTTTGCCATTTTAACCTCCGTAATTTAATTGTTTGTTTTCAATAGTAATTCTAACATAATCTGACCAGCTTAGTGAATATAGTTGTCCAGTTTGCCCGGCACGTTTTGATGTAGTATCATTAGATCTGGATCTACTAGCGAAAAAAGTAAAATCTAAATAAAGGAAAAGAAGAATAAAGGCCATGAATGAGAATATAAAAGCACTTAAGAAGAAATTTGATCAGGCTGGATATATCTGCGATGATAGTACAATTCTCACAGTTTATCTTGCGCTTGCCCTCCAAAAACCGCTGTTAATTGAAGGCGCGCCGGGAGTTGGGAAAACTGAGATGGGGAAAGTTCTGGCTGAAGTTTTAAAGACAGAACTGATTCGTCTGCAGTGTTACGAAGGCCTTGATGAAACCAAAGCTTTATATGAATGGAACTATCAGCGCCAACTTCTGCGGATTCAGATGAACCGAAACCTGGAAAAAGAACAGATTAAGGAAGAAGATCTTTTCTCTGAACAATACTTATTGGAGAGGCCACTGTTGAAAGCGATCCAGGCTGAAAAACAGGCCGTACTTTTAATTGATGAAGTCGATAAGTGTGATCCGGAATTTGAAGCGTTCCTTTTTGAAGTTCTTTCCGACTTTCAGGTTTCCATACCGGAACTGGGAACAATTAAGGCCAGAAATATCCCTGTTGTAGTATTAACCAGTAATAATGAACGTGAGCTTTCGGATGGCCTAAAAAGACGCTGCCTGTACCTCTATCTTGATTTCCCTGAAATTGAAAAAGAAATCCAGATTATCAAAGTTAAGGTTCCCGGAGTTGCGGACAGGCTGGCCTGGGAAATTGCTGCTGTTATCCATGAGCTTCGTCAGCAGGCAAACCTCCGAAAAAAACCATCGATTGCCGAAACGCTTGACTGGGCAAAGGCTCTTGTCACGATGAACTGTACCCGGCTCGACGGCACACTGGTTGCCGATACCATGAATCTTGTTTTAAAAACCCGGGCTGACCAGATCTTGTTCACTAAAGAAATCGGCACCGAGGGTATAACCAGTATATTACGTCAAGATCGTTCAGAAGGTGAAACATGCCGGTGCAAATCATAAAGGAGAAAAGAAATTATTTTGATCAAAATTTTGCACTTTTCGTAAATTTGTTACGACGTGAAGGGCTTCCGGTCAGTACAACAGAAATATTTGACGCTCTGCAGGCCCTTGAATGGACAGATATTGCCTCAAAGAGTCATTTTAAATCTGCCCTGCAGGCTACCCTTGTTAAAAACCGCCGAGACCAACAGACCTTTGATTTGCTGTTTGATCACTTTTTTTCATCATCGGAAAACCATGGAAATAAAGTACGGGAACTGTCAGGATATAAAAAACAATTTGAAGATAAACTGAAGCAGGCCAACCTGGACTTGCAGTTTAAGGGAGAACCCCTTCGACTGGAATCGAGAGAATTAGAGCAGTACAGCGCTTTAACTGCTGGACAGCGTGAAAGGTTACAGAGTTTTGTCAGAAAGACCGAGAACGGGGTAAATGTGGAGCCGCAATTCAAGCCAATACTCGAAACAATAGTTAAAAGTCATCTTCGATACTGCCGCCAGCAGGAACATTTTACTTCGTCAGGAGCTTACAGTGCAGTCGGTTCAGATGCTGGATCCGGCACGGGTAAGAAAGATTTAGATCTTTGTGAGCTTGATATCCGGACAATCAAAGAAGCTGATTTTCCTGCTGCTGAGCAGCAACTGCAGGAGTTATCGCGAAAATTGGCCTTTAAAATATTACGCAGAAAAAGTTATGGATTTCGTTATGGAAAAATAGATTTACGCCGATCTTTACGTGATAATATGTGCTATGGGGGTATTATATTTCGCCTGAAACACCGCCCCAAACGCCGGACAAAACAGCAAATTTTATTATTGTGTGATGTATCGGCATCGATGAAGCGTTACAGCACTTTTGTAATACATTTTTTACATGGTTTACGTCAGATAGTCAGAGAACTGTCCTGTTTTAGCTTCTCTGATACCCTGGAAAATCTTACGCCTGAACTCAAGGGGCGGGTGGGTTTAAATCACCTGCTGGATCGGATTGTTCGCCAGAGTAAAAATTGGGGTGGCGGTACAAATCTCGGTTTTGCATTGGAAGATCTTGAAAAACGGTTTCCGGATCACCTGAATGTAAAAACAACGATCGTTGTTGTCAGCGATGCAAAAACTATAAAGATTGACCAGGCTGTCAGAGAATTTGAAATGATCAAAGACAAGGTAAAAAGAATAATCTGGCTAAATCCGCTGCCTGTATCACACTGGGCGGATTTCCGATCGATCAGGGAGATTTCCGGTTTGGTTGAAATGTGGCCTTGTAGTACAATATCACAGCTGGAAGAAGTATTATCTGGCAGGCTCTGACAAGAAACCTTTATTTAATATTTATAAAAAGATTATGATTACAGGAGGCAGTAACAATGACGAAAAGAATTGCAGTTGCCGGAAAAGGGGGAACCGGAAAAACTACCCTCTCAGCATTGCTGATCCGCTACCTGGTAGAAAATCGACCGGGTACAAGTATACTTGCCGTCGATGCAGATGCAAATGCAAACCTGAATGAAGCCCTTGGTCTTGAAGTTATAGAAACTATCGGTACCATTTTGGAAGATACAAAAAAACCCGATGCAGTACCAACCGGAATGACCAAAGACATCTTTATTGAATACCGTTTAAGCAGGGCGCTGGTTGAAGATAAAGCATTTGACCTACTGGTGATGGGAAATCCTCAGGGGCCGGGTTGCTACTGTTATCCCAATGATCTGCTGAAAAGGTACCTTGAAAAAATCAGCAAGAACTATGATTACATGGTCATAGACAATGAAGCGGGGTTGGAGCATCTAAGCCGGAGGCTGTTACCCATGGTCGATCTTCTTCTGGTGACCAGCGATTCAACAGCACGTGGAGTCCGATCTGCCGGCCGGGTAAAAAGCATTGTTGAAAACGTGCAGATCGCTGTGTCAAAAATGGGTTTGGTTATCGGGCGCAGCCGTGAGGGGGATGCTTCTCAGCTTGATCGGGAAGTACAAAATAGTGGCCTGGAGTTGTTCGGGGAGATCCCGCATGATCCCCTGGTTTCTGAATATGATCTTAATGGAAAAGCCTTACTGGGTTTGCCGGCTGATTCTACTGCCGTACAAGCCGCGCAAAACCTTTTTAAATCTCTGGATCTTTAAATTTGCTTAAACTGTAACTAATTGGAAAGGTAACTAAACTTACTAACCGGGAGATGATTGAAATGCCTTTTACCGATCGGTTTGAGGCTGGAAGACGTCTGGCAGAAAAACTTTCTGTCTATCGGGGTAAGGATCCTTTAATTTTGGCAGTTCCCCGTGGTGGGGTAACAGTTGCCGAACCGATCCGGAAAGCCCTGGGAGGAGAACTCGATCTGATCATAACCAGAAAAATCGGAGCACCCCATCAGAATGAGTTAGCCATCGGTGCGGTAACCGGCGATGGTTTTACCATGCTTAATGACCAGTTGATTTCCAGGCTGGGAGTGACTTCCGGTTACCTGGATGATGCTGCGCGAAAAGAAAAGGAAGAGATTATACGTCGTTTAAAGCTATATCGCGGAAGCCGGCCAATGCCTTTTGCCGACAACCGGCTCGTAATCCTGGTTGATGACGGGGTGGCAACAGGTTATACACTTCTTGCCGCCCTGCGCAGTTTGCAGGAAAAGAAACCGCAAAAGCTGGTGCTTGCTGTTCCGGTTGGTCCTCCTGATACCCTGGCCAGGTTAAAAAAAGAAGTAGATGAACTTGTTTATCTTGAAGCACCTGAGAATTTTGCTGCCGTAGGTCAGTTCTATCTGCGATTTGAACAGGTCAGTGATCAGGAAGTTGTATCGATATTAAATAATGCCTGGAATAATAACTAAAAAAATACAGAGAGGAGATTTTTCAGATGCTTCAGGAACCTCTGGATATAAAAAGAATCTTATCTGTCCTTCCACACCGGTATCCTTTTCTGATGGTAGATAAAATTACCGAACTGGAGCCGGGGCAAAAGGCTTCAGGAATTAAAAATGTAACGATCAACGAACCTTTTTTCCAGGGTCATTTTTCCGGGGAACCGGTTATGCCCGGAGTTATGATTGTAGAATCTCTGGCCCAGGTCGGTGCAGTGGCGGTCCTGAGCCTTAAAGAAAATGAGAATAAGCTTGCCCTCTTTACCGGAATCAACAATTTCCGCTTCAAGCAGGTTGTAAAGCCGGGCGATCAGCTTTATCTGACGATTACCATGACCGGTATGAGGCGTAATATCGGTAAAGGTGAAGCAGAAGCACAGGTTGATGGAAAAGTAGTTGCTTCCGGTGAGTTGTGGTTTGCTCTTATCGATCGTGACAAGGTTTAACCTTAGAAAATTATTAACTTAACTTTTCTTTATAAGGAGGGTTTCCCATGCATCAAAATAACTACCTTTTTACTTCAGAATCAGTTACTGAAGGGCACCCGGATAAACTGGCTGATCAGATATCTGATGCTATCCTGGATGCAATTATTGAATGTGATCCGAAAGCCAGAGTGGCAGCAGAAACAATGGTGACGACCGGTTTGGTTCTCGTCTGCGGCGAAATAACTACGGAATGTTATGTGGATATTCCCAAAATAGTAAGAGAAAAGGTTAAATCTATAGGTTATACCAGGGCTAAATATGGTTTTGACGGTGATACATGTGCCGTTATCAGCTCAATTGACGAACAATCTCCGGATATTGCCCAGGGAGTTGATCGGGCACTTGAGACAAGGCTTGATCAGAAAACTAACAGCTACGATAATATCGGGGCGGGAGATCAGGGGTTAATGTTTGGCTTTGCCTGTAATGAAACTCCTGAGCTGATGCCTTTGCCGATTTCTTTGGCTCATAAGCTTGCTCAAAGATTGGCCACTGTCAGGAAGAATGGAACTTTGAAATATCTTCGTCCTGATGGCAAGACCCAGGTTAGTGTTGCCTACTGTAACGGGAAGCCGTCTCATCTTCAGACCGTAGTAGTTTCTGCCCAACACAGTGATAAAATAACGCTGGAGCAAATTGAAAAGGATATCGTTGAGCATGTCATCCGTGAAGTTGTTCCGGGGGAGCTGATCATGCCGGAAACCCGTTTTCTGATCAATCCAACCGGACGCTTTGTTGTTGGAGGGCCGCAGGGTGATACCGGTTTAACCGGAAGAAAAATAATTGTTGATACTTATGGTGGATACGCAGCACACGGTGGGGGAGCTTTTTCCGGAAAGGATCCCACCAAGGTAGATCGTTCTGCTTCATATGCTGCCAGGTACGTGGCCAAGAACGTTGTTGCAGCCGGTCTTGCCGAAAAGTGCCAACTGCAGGTAGCTTACGCGATTGGTGTGGCTCATCCTGTATCGCTGATGGTTGAAACTTTCGGTACTGAAAAAATACCGGTTGAAGCTATAGAAGATCTTATTCGCAAAAACTTTGACTTGCGACCTGCGGCCATAATTGAAAATCTTGAACTGCGAAAGCCGATATATCAGCAGTTGGCTGCGTACGGACATTTTGGACGCCCTGAACTTGATTTGGCCTGGGAGCGTCTGGATAAGGTGAACCTGCTCAGGGAAGCGCTCTGACCTTAAATTGTTTAATTAGTTTCTATAGTTTATCGACAAATGTTGTATTGGAGGACTCTAACCTGGAGAAACTTGAAGGCACTCTGGAAAAAATTAGGTTTTACAGTGAAGATAGTTCTTACCTCATTGGTTCTTTGCGCTGTGATGACGGTAACACGGTAACGATCGTCGGTAATTTCCCTCCCATGCAGGAGGGTGAGAGCCTGGCAGTCTGCGGCCAGTGGCAAATCCATAGCCGTTATGGCAAACAGCTATCAGTGGACAAGTGGGAAAGACTGCTCCCGGCTACCGAAGAAGGGCTGAAACGATATCTTTCATCGGGGTTGATTAAGGGGATTGGTCCGGTTACTGCAGATAAAATTGTCAAATCATTTGGCCTTTCCACTCTCGATGTACTGGAAAATGAACCATACCGCCTGCAGGAAATTGAAGGTATCGGTGCAGTCAAAGCTGCATCTATAATCGAGAGCTATCAACAGTATAAAGATGTACAGAATGTATTGGTCTTTTTACAGGGGTATGGGGTCAGCGTCGGTCAGGCAATGAGGTTGTACCGCCGTTACGGTTCCCACACAATTCGGCAGGTCCGGGAAAATCCTTACCGCATGGCTGAAGATATATTTGGTATCGGGTTTAAAACAGCAGATAAAATTGCCCGCCAGTTAGGTATGCCTGAAGATTCACCTGAAAGAGTGCAGGCTTCGATTACCTACACGCTGAGCAGAGCTGCTGAACAGGGCCATGTTTTTCTACCTCGAACGCTCCTGATCGAGAGAATTCATGATCTGCTGGATATTACCGGTCAAGTATTAAATGAATCTTTTATTGATACACAGCTTCGCTCAATGGTTGAACAGAAGAGGCTTTTCAGTGAAATAAAGGATTCTGATGAAGCAATTTATTATGCCCCGTTTTACCAGGCCGAGCAGGGATCGGCCAGACTACTTATAAAAATTCGCAGTACAGCCCGTCACTATTCGTCGATAGAGGCTGCCCACGCCGTAGGTTCGATCAAGCATGATTGCTCCCATTTGACTGCTGAACAGCTGCAGGTGCTGGAAGAGGCTCTTCAGAACGGGGTTTTAATCGTTACCGGGGGACCGGGAACCGGAAAAACAACAACAATCAAGGCCTTACTCACAATATTCCAGTTAATGCGCCAAAAAGTACTACTTGCTGCGCCTACGGGACGGGCCGCAAAACGAGTTACGGAGGCTACCGGCGAAGAAGCTTTTACCATCCACCGGATGCTTGAATATAACTATCATGAAGGAGAAGGCTTCCGGTTCATGCGTAATGAAAAAAACCCGATCGATGCCCAGGTTTTAATCGTGGATGAGGCTTCAATGGTTGATTTAATGCTCATGTACAATCTGCTCAAAGCGATCCCATCCGGATGCAGGTTAATCATGGTCGGTGATATTGACCAGCTGCCTGCAGTCGGGGCAGGAAATGTTCTCAGGGATTTGATCAGTGCCGGAAATATCCCGTGCTTCCGGTTGGGGCATATTTTCAGACAAGCCCGGGAAAGCATGATTATCATTAATGCTCACCGGGTCAATCGCGGTGAAATGCCTTACCTTAATAAAAAAAATAAAGATTTCTTTTTTATTCATGAAGAAGATCCCGAACATGCTGCCCGGCTGGTAGTACAATTGTGCCGGGAAAGATTACCCAATTACGGACCATATGATCCTCTTTTAGATATTCAGGTTTTGACACCAATGCGCAAAACGGCGGCCGGAGTTGACCACCTGAATATTTTGTTACAGGAAGCGCTCAATCCACGCGATAGAAGGAAAATTGAGACAAGCAGTAAAGGAACCGTATTCAGATTGGGTGATAAGGTAATGCAGATACGCAATAACTATCAAAAAGAGATCTATAATGGAGATATCGGTCTGATTACGGCTATTGATAACGAGGAAGGGGAGCTTGTAGTAACCTTCAAAGATCTATTACAGCCCAAACCGGTGATTTATGACTTTACAGAGTTGGATGAGTTAGTTCTTTCTTACGCTGTATCGGTGCATAAGAGTCAGGGCAGTGAATATCCGGTAATAATAATGCCGGTATTAACTCAGCATTACATGCTTCTTCAGCGTAACCTTCTTTACACCGGGATTACACGGGCCAGGAAACTTGCTGTCCTGGTTGGCAGCAGGAAAGCTCTTGCCATCGCAGTTCGCAATAATCGTGCAGAAGAACGTTACAGTAATCTTGACGGCAGGCTTCGGTCAGGAGATTTTGAATAGTGCCCTGTTTGAATAACTCTTCCGAACATAACAGCCTGAAGAAAAAATGGACTGAAAAACTTCTTGAATTAATATTTCCGGAAAGATGTCTCTTCTGCCATGCAATAAGTCCATCTGAAGAATGGCAGCCCTTTTGTCATTCCTGCCGCAAATCATACAGTTCTCTTGGTATAATCTGTCCGGTATGTGAAAGTATTGATCTGGGAGTAAAGCAATGTAAATGTGGTTCACCCGCTGAATCGATAAAAAAGCTTTTTGCTTTGTCCGGGTATGAGGGCAAATGGCGCTTGCTCCTGCACGATCTAAAATATAAAAAGAAAAAGCACCTTGCTCGCCCCCTGGGCAACCTGTTAGGCTATGAGCTCTTAAAAAAGAATTTCATGAGAGCTGATTTCTTAGCTCCGGTACCATTACATCATCGCCGGGAAAAAGACAGAGGTTTTAACCAGAGTGCACTCATTGCAGGTTATGCTGCAAAAGCGTTAAATACACCATGCATTCCTCTTTTGTCCAGGCTTAAAGATACTGTATCACAAACGACGATAACCCGTTATGAAAGACGGAGTAATGTCAGGGGAGCCTTTGAATGTATTGACCAATCGTGTAAAGGGAAAAAAGTATTATTGATTGACGATATTTATTCTACAGGATCAACAATGAATGAAGCAGCACGGACTTTGCGCAAAAGCGGAGCGGAAGTCTTCGGTGCTGTAATAGCCTATAATTTTAGAAATAGCTTATGATAGAAATATAATTTCCCCCGGCTTATAATAAAAAGTCTTGAGTTTATATCTAACCTGATATATATTAGTATATGTTTGTATATAACTACCCGGTCATTCAACTGAACCCGTTGAAATAGCGGGCAGGAATTTTTTACTGGACTGGGGAATATTATTTGTAGTAATATATAAGTCTATAATAATCGGCAGGAGGTTGATATTTATGAAAATTTCTGTGCGTGGGAAAAACATTGAGGCAACACCTGCACTGGTTGATTATGCTCATAAAAAGCTTGGCAAGTTGGAGAAGCATTTTGATAAAGCTACCGATGTCCAGGTCCTGATGAGTGTTATTCGGGAAGATCATATCGTTGAAGTAACAGTCAGCTTAAACGGGTTGATCTTGCGTGGGGAAGAGTCAACCGGTGATATGTATGCATCGATCGATATGGTGGTTGAAAAACTTGAACGTCAGGTTAAAAAGTATAAAACAAGGATGAATAAATCTTTACGTCAGAGGGGCGTAAGGATTATCAGTGAAAAGCATGCGGCTATTGAAGCTGAAGCAAGGATAGAAGAAGAGCCACAATTGGTTAAAACCAAAAGATTCCCCTTAAAACCGATGACCGTGGAAGAGGCAATACTACAAATGGATCTTCTCGGACATAATTTCTTTGTATTTGCAAACGCTGACAGTGATGATGTAAACGTGGTCTATAAACGCAAGGATGGAAACTACGGGTTGATCGAACCGGAGTAAGCTTCCCAGTTCTTTTTACCAACCTGGCTGGTTCAGGAAGAGGTTTCTTTTATGAGTAAAGGTGTCAGCGCCGTTATTTTCGAAGGTTCGCAACCAACGAGCAGGGTGGAGGAAATGATGGTTTCAATCCGTCATGCCGCCCTGCTCGATAATTTAGAAAAGATGAACAGTGTTCCCTTTCTGGAAAATTTATATCTTCATACTAACCGCCCGGATCTGGTTGAACCTGCTTCTAAACTGAATGCAAAAGTAATCCTGAACTCAATTGCCCCGGAAAAATTTCATTTTGGCCGGGAACTCCAAAAAGCCATTAAAAACCATAACCTCGACAAAGTATTCTGCTTTAATGGCGCCGGCTGCCCCTTGATTACAGTTGAAGAGCTGAATATGATCTGCAGTAAGCTGATGCAAAATGAGAGATTTGTGTACACTAACAATACTCAGTCGGTTGATATGATCGCTTTTACAGTGCCGGAAAATATCAATGAAGTAGATCTGCCGGCAATGGATAATAGCCTGGCCCTTACCCTCCGTGATCAGTTGGGGCTAACCATGGAATTAATGCCGCACACTCTCGGACTGCTGTTTGACATTGATACGCCTTCTGATATCATAATCCTTGGAGCGGGACCTTATGCAGGCAGACGTACCAAAACAATGATTGACAGTTTTAAACTGGATTATGGTAAATTAAACAGGGCTAAATCAATTCTGTCTGATGAATACGAAGATATTGTCTTGATTGGAAGAGTTGGCGCTCCGATAATTGAGAGGCTGAATTCTCGTTTAAAGCTGCGTTTGCGTGTATTTTCCGAGGAACGGGGCATGAAAGCCCTGGGAAGGATAGAAGCAAAAGAGGTTGTCTCTCTGCTCGGGTTAATGCTGGACCATACCGGTATTGACCGCTTTTTCAGCTACCTTTCCCGGGTTGGCCGCTGTGCTTTTATAGACAGCAGGGTGCTCATGTACCATTATCAATTGGACCTATCGGACAGAGAGCGATTTCTTTCGGATCTTGGCTGCTGGCAGGAAATTGATAATCTATGGCTTAAAGAATTTACAAGAGCGGCCGAAGAGTGTTCCATTCCGGTTATTCTTGGTGGGCACTCACTTGTTTCCGGCAGTCTTTGGGCACTTTGTTCTGAGCTTGCCCCGGAAAGTTGCCTTAAGTGATTATAACTCAGCGTTTACGGCAATTGTAACCTGAAAACATTAGACATCTCTGAAGGGAAAGGAATTCAAGGATGACAGCAATTATTCAAAAATTTTTTGGGGATCCCAATGAAAAAGAAATCCGCCGGCTGCAGAAAATTGTAGATCAGGTTAATGAATTAGATGACTGGGCCTCACAGCTTCCTGATAACCAATTTGCCGTTCAAACAGAAAGTCTGAAACAGCGTTATCAGGATGGAGAAAGCCTTGATGATTTATTACCGGAAGCATTTGCCCTGGTCAGGGAAGCTGCTCATCGTAAGACAGGAATGCGGCCATTTGATGTCCAGGTTTTAGGAGCAATAGTCTTGCACCAGGGGCGTATCGCCGAAATGAAAACAGGTGAAGGCAAAACTCTGGTTGCAACGCTTCCGGCATATCTTAATGCCTTATCCGGCAAAGGAGTTCATATAGTAACCGTAAACGATTACCTGGCTCGCCGTGACCGTGAATGGATGGGTCCCATATATGAATTCCTCGGCTTAAAAGTTGGCCTGATTGTCCAGGGACTGGAACCTGCCCAGCGAAAAAAAGAGTACAGTGCAGATATTTCATATGCAACAAACAATGAACTCGGTTTTGACTACCTGAGAGATAACATGGTTCTTTATAAAGAAGAGATGGTTCAGCAGGATCTGCATTTTGCTATCGTGGATGAAGTTGACAGTATCCTGATTGATGAAGCCAGGACTCCATTGATTATCAGCAGCAGAGTTGAAGAAAAAGAAGATTACGGCCGCTGGAAAAAAGAAGTGGAGCATTTAATCCATAAGCAGAACCGGATGGTTTCTGATCTGCTTGAAGAAGCACGTAAAGATCTTAAAGAAGAAAGATTTGAAGATGCTGCTGAAAAGTTACTTCTTGCCCGCAGGGGATCTCCTAAAAATAAGAAGCTGTTAAAAATTCTCAAGGAACCGGGGATCGAACGACTGGTTGAAAGAACCAAACAGCGCTTGATGACGGAAAAACGGTTAACCCATCTGGATGAAGAACTTTATTACGTTATCGATGAAGCTACCCGCCTTGCCGATATCAAGGATAAAGGTTATCGTGAATTGGAAAGGATCAATCCTCAGCTTTTACAGCTTCTGCGGTTGGGACGGGATAAAGCTGATGAAGCAGCTGATGATGAGGAGCATGATCTTGAAACGGCTTCCGAGCACCGGCACTATTTTGATCAACTTATTAAAGCCTATTCGCTATATGAGAGAGATGTCGAATACGTTGTACAGGATGGAAAGGTAATTATTGTTGATGAATTTACCGGGAGACTAATGCCCGGGCGCCGTTATTCAGATGGCCTGCATCAGGCAATTGAAGCAAAAGAGGGCGTACAGATTCAGGCTGCTACTAAAACGGTAGCGTCTGTTACTTTTCAGAATTACTTTAGAATGTACACCAGGATTGCCGGTATGACGGGAACTGCTGCAACTGAAGAAGATGAATTTCGCAAGATTTACGGGATGGATGTTGTTGAAATTCCGACAAACAGAGTACTGATCAGAAAAGAACTTCCGGATCTTATATATAAAACTGAAGTGGCTAAATTCAGGGCTGTTGTTAATGAGATTGCGGAATGCCAAAGAAGAGAACAGCCTGTTCTGGTTGGCACAATATCTGTTGAAAAATCCGAGATGTTAAGCAAAATGCTAAAGCGTCAGAATATACCTCACGAAGTTTTAAATGCGGTTAATCATACCCGTGAAGCTTACATAATTGCTCAGGCCGGCAGTAAAGGCGCTGTTACCATATCGACCAATATGGCCGGCCGGGGAACAGATATTATTTTAGGCGGTAATCCGCAGTATCTCGTTAAAGAGAAATTAATCAGTGAGTTCGGCCTGGAAGAAAGTGAACTGGATGAGGATAAGAGGAATCGGTGGGAGAAAAGAGAGGCAGAACTGCTGGAAAGAGCCAATGAAGAGACAATAAAACAGCGTGAAGAAGTATTGCGACTCGGAGGGCTGCATGTTCTGGGGACAGAAAGACATGAAAGCCGGCGGATTGATAATCAGCTGCGAGGACGTTCCGGACGCCAGGGTGATCCGGGGTCATCACAGTTTTTTATCTCTCTTGAAGACGATCTTATGCGCTTGTTTGGCGGAGATAATATTGCTTCGTTAATGGACCGCTTTGGATTGGATGAAGATATGCCCATCGACCATCCATTGGTTGGTCGCGGTATTGAAAATGCACAAAAAAAAGTTGAAGCCCGAAACTTCGAGATTCGCCGCAACTTACTTGATTATGATGATGTTTTAAACCAACAGCGCGAAGTTATATACGGGCAGCGCAGGCGGGTTCTTGAAGGTGAAAATATGAAGGCGCCGATCATGGAAATGGTTGAGGAAATCGCTGATCGGCTGCTTGAAGAATATACTATGGAACATGGTTTTCTGGATGATGAAAGTGCTCACGCTCTGCTGGAGAGAGCAGAAAACCTTTTTGTCCGTAAAGGCAGTCTGGCGGTTGAAGAATTAGCCGACCATGAAGTTGGAGATGTCCGATCGCGATTGATTGACGAAGCGAAAGCATTTTATGAATCCAGGGAAGTAGAGTTCACTTCGGAAATTATGCGTGAACTTGAACGTGTTATCTTACTCCGAACGGTAGACAGGCACTGGATGTATTTCATTGATGTCATGCATCAACTGCGTCATGAAATTCATCTTCAGGCCTATGGACAGAGGGATCCACTGGTTCAGTACAGGCTGCAGAGCGCTGAAATGTTTGAAGATATGATCAGGCAGGTTCAGGCTGATGTGGTAAGGGCAGTTTATCATGTGCAGGTTACAGCTGCACCCCGGAGAACATCTGTGGCAGGTCAGGCAACCGGATATCAGCCAAGAATTGCCGCCCTGGGCGGGGGGAAGGCTCAGTCCCGGCCGGGTCAGGTGCAAAATCAGCAGGGGCAGGTGCAAAAACAGGAACCGGTTACTGTAGAAAAAATCGGGCGTAATGATCCCTGCCCCTGCGGAAGCGGCAAAAAATATAAAAAATGCTGTGGAGCATGATCATAAAGTAATTGAGAGAAGGTGCTTGCTTTGCTTAAAGAGTATCGTGAAGAATTAGCGTTGCAAAGAGAAAGGCTGGACGAAATGAGGGCTTCTCTTTGAATATGAAGAGAAACTAAAAGAACTCAGAGAATCTGAGACTAAAACTGCTGAACCGGATTTCTGGGATGACAGCAGCAGAGCCCAGGAATTTATGAAAAAACTGGGAACTCTGCGAGAGCAGATTAAGCCGATTATGGAATTGGAAACCCTGATCGAAGAGGCCGGTGTTTTTATGGAACTGGCTGGTGAAGATGAGTCAGAAATAGATGAAGCCGTAGTTGAATTAGGACCGATACTTGAAGAAATAACAGAAAAACTGGATTCCCTGGAATTGGAAACCCTGTTCAGCGGCAGTTATGACTTTAACAATGCTATATTGTCACTACATCCCGGCGCCGGTGGTCTTGAGTCACAGGATTGGGCGGAAATGCTTCTTCGCATGTATACCCGCTGGTGTGAACAAAAAGGGTATCAGGTTGAAGTGGTTGACCTCTTAACTGATGATGAAGCTGGAATAAAAAGTGCAATTTTTATTGTCCGCGGCCATGCTGCTTACGGTTACCTGCAGGCGGAAAAGGGTGTACACAGGATGATCCGGATTTCTCCCTTCGATACATCAAAACGCCGGCATACCTCGTTTGCCTCTGTAGATGTGATCCCTGAGGTGGAGGAGGAGGAAGAGTATGTTATTAATCCTGAAGATCTTAAAATTGATACCTTCCGCTCAAGTGGAGCCGGTGGACAGCATGTTAATAAGACTGACTCAGCGGTTAGAATAACCCATATTCCGACAGGTATAGTTGTTAGCTGTCAGAATGACCGTTCTCAGCACAGCAACCGGCAACAGGCGATGAGAGTATTACAGGCACGGCTGGCTGAACTGGCAAGACAGGAACAGGCCAAAGAAATAGATGCCGAACGCGGACAGCAAAGGGAAATAGCCTGGGGCAGCCAGATCAGAACCTATACTTTTCATCCATTTACTCTGGTCAAAGATCATCGCACAGGTATTGAGGTAGGGCAGGTCGAAGCTGTAATGGATGGCATGCTCGATCCGTTCATTGAAGGTTACCTCCGCTGGAAAGCCCGGGGTATGGTTCCACTGAAAAAATAGGGGTAATAGTTAATAATGAAGATAAAATCACTAGATAAAAAAGCATTAAAGATAATCATTAAAGATTTCTTTGGTATATTAGTTGGATCAGTGATCCTCGCTGTAGGATTTAATATGTTTATGGTTCCCAACATGTTGGCTCCGGGAGGAATCAGCGGATTGGGAGTAGTTTTGTACCATCTTTTCAGGGTTCCCGTCGGTCTGACGGTTATTGTCCTGAATATTCCCCTTTTTATTTACGGTTATATAATATTAGGCCCTCGAGTTATATTTCAAAGTTTACTCGGTACCCTCCTTTTCTCTCTGGCATTAGAAGTTACAGCGCCTCTTTTACCGGTAGCAACAGATGATTTACTGCTTGCCGCGGTATACGGCGGGCTGGTGACCGGAATCGGTGTCGGTATCGTATTTCGATTCCGGGGATCAACCGGGGGGACTGCTATTTTGTCGCTCATACTGGCTAAAACATCCGGAATAAGCCCCGGTCAGGCCATGCTTTGGGGTGATCTGGTGGTTTTGGCTTTTGCCGGGTTTGTATTTGGCGGAGAAGCAGCAATGTACGCAGCTCTGTCGCTTTTTGTCAGTGTAAAAGTTGTAGATGCTGTTCTTGAAGGCCTCGGTCTGGCTAAGTCAGCGATCATAATTACACGCTTTGGTGAGAAATTAAATGAAAAATTGCTTTACGAGCTTGGACGAGGGGTTACATGGCTTGAAGGAAAAGGCGGGTATACAGGTGAGTTGAGAGAGGTTCTGCTTTGTGTGATAACCCGTCAACAGACAGCACGCTTAAAAGCTATTATTTACGAAGTAGATCCGGAAGCATTCGTGATAATTGGCAATGCGACTGAAGTTCATGGAGAAGGATTTAAAAAAATGCAGCAGAGCTAGCTGGATAATTTATAAAGCATACCTATGAATATGGTTCTACTGTCATAGAGTATAATTATTTGCAAAATAAGTAAAAATATATTAAAATATTTAGAAGGATCGACTGATTAGATGTCGAATTTTAGGCTAACTGCATATATTATGTAAAGTATGCACAGGAAGGTCTGACTACATGGTCGAAGCAAAAAACGTGTGCATGAAATATACTAAAAAGGGGCAGTATGCTCTTGATAATGTAAGCTTTTTGATTGAACGGGGAGAATTTGTTTTTTTTGTAGGGTCCAGTGGTGCCGGAAAATCGACTCTACTGAAACTGATTATCAGGGAGCTTATGCCGACAGATGGCACTTTAAAGGTTTTTGGAAGAAATGTAGCCCGTTTGCCGAGACATCGCTTACCTTACTTAAGGCGAAATATCGGTATGGTTTTCCAGGATTTTCGTTTGATTGAAGAACGGACGGCCTATGACAATGTTGCCTTTGCCATGATGGTGATCGGTTCTTCGCGACGGGAAATCCAGAAGAGAGTTCCACAGGTTTTAAGCCTGGTTGGCCTTGAAGAGAAGGCAAAAGCAAGGGTTTGTGATCTTTCCGGAGGGGAGCAGCAGCGTGTTGGCCTGGCCCGGGCGATTGCCAATCGGCCTGCTCTTATTATAGCCGATGAGCCGACCGGGAATCTTGATCCCGGGACCACTCTGGATATTATGAATCTTTTACGCAGTATCAATCTCCGGGGCACGACTGTTTTAGTGGCAACCCATAACCGGGACATTGTTGATTATTTTAAAAAAAGAGTCCTCTATCTTGAAAACGGGAAATTAGTCGGGGATGAACAAAAGGGGATCTATTCCCATGTTCATTAGTGGCTTCATTTATATTATCAGGGAAACCATTAAAGGGCTTTATCGCAACAGGTGGATGTGTATAACATCAACCGGGGTGGTTGTTGTAACTTTACTGATGCTTGGTCTCTTTATGCTGGTTAACCTGAATATAGGGCATATCACAGATACTGTGAAAGAGCAAGTCGAGATTGTAGTTTACATAGATGATCGAGCAAATCAGGATGTGCTAAGCCGTTTGGAACAGAATCTACGCAGCCATCGTGATATTGAAGAGGTGCGTTACGTATCAAGCGAAGAACATCTGAACCGGCTTCAGAGTCAGCTTGGAGCGATGTTGGAAGGTTATGATACTGATCTTGACAATCCTCTTCTCGCGTCGTACGAAATTAAAACTGTCGTTCCGGAGAATGTTGTTGCTCTGGCCGGTGAAATTGAACTATATGAAGGGGTTACTTCAGTATTTTACGGACAGGATTATGTTGAAAACCTTTTTGCTGTAACCCGTGTTCTCCAGTATGTTGGGCTGGCTCTTATGGCAGGGTTGTCAATCACAGCAGTGTTTTTGATTTCACATACGATCAAGCTTACCGTTATGATGCGGAAAAAAGAAATAGCAATAATGAAGTATGTGGGAGCTACAAACTGGTTCATCCGTTGGCCTTTTCTGTTGGAAGGCCTGATGATGGGTTTCGTCGGCGCTGTTTTGCCATTGATAGCTTTATACTATATATATCAATACTCGGTAGACTGGGTAGTTGCCAATAATCTTTTTTTCCTGAGCTTGCTCCCAGTCCAAATGGTAATTATCGAGTTAGCCAAGTACCTGGTCCCACTTGGTACCGGTTTGGGAATCCTGGGAAGCACATTTTCAATGGGACGCTTTTTGCGGGTTTAAACAATATATAGATATAAGAAATACAAGCAGGGAGGAAAAAGAATATGATGACCGGTAAAAAAGCCTGGTTTTTATTAATTTTCCTGACACTTCTGTTTTTTATTTCTATCGCTATTCCTGCCTATGCAATAAACGAAGAAATTGAAGCCAAACAGCAGGAAAGAGAGGAAATTGAAAAAAAGAGGCGCGATGAACAGAGCGCTCTTGAACAGCGTCTTAATCGTGAATCTGCTTTAAAGGAAGAGTTAAAATACCTGGAGAACCGTATTCAGGAGCTGCGACAGGAACAGGAAAGATTGGCCGGAGAAATAGCCCTGGTGGAAGATGAAATCTCAGAGGCAGAAGCCGAACTTGCTGTTGCTGAAGAACAACTGCGTTACCAGGAAGATTTATTAAAACTGAGGTTAAGGGCAATACAACAGCACGGGCTAGTGACTTATGTGGAAGTTCTCCTTGAATCCAGCAGCTTTTCCGACTTTTTAACCCGATTATATAATTTAAGTTTGATTGCTTCCAATGATCTACGGCTTATTGAGGAGATTCAGGAAGAAAGAGATTTAATTAGAGCATGGAAAGAAGAGCTCGAGCAGAAGAAAGCTAACCTGGAAAATATGCGCCGCAGGGTTGCTGACAACGAAGCTGAGATGGAGAGGGTATCAGAAGACAGGGTTATCATCCTTGGAGAGCTTCAGGAAGAAATTACCCTTAACCTGAAAGCGATCGAGGATCTCGAACGTGAAGCACAAGAGCTCGACGATCTTATCCGACGCTTAATTGCCGAAGCCAGCAGCAGATTTTCCGGAGTTCAGGGAGCGCTGCATTACCCGATTGAACCACCGACCTGGATCAGTTCGGGATATGGTTGGCGACGTGATCCATTCAGTGGTGCCCAGGCCTGGCATGGCGGTGTGGATATGGCGCCACATCATGGAGCAGCAAATTATATCCTGGCTGCAGCAGATGGTGAAGTAATCTATTCCGGTTGGAATGGTGGATACGGTAACTGTATTATGATAGATCATGGTGATGGAACTGTAACATTATATGCTCACATGAGCAGTTTACTGGTTAAAAAAAGTGAAATCGTTCTAAAGGGTCAGCGTATAGCCCGGGCTGGGACAACAGGATATAGCACAGGAGTTCATCTACATTTTGAAGTTCGGGAATATAACCAGCCGGCGGTTCGAAGATATCCCAGTGGAAAGCCGGATCACAGGTATAATCCGATGAACTATTTTTAAGCAACATAATTATTTAACTTTTTAGGCCGTTCAAACACACGTGTATTGAACGGCCTATTTATTTTTGGGTAGTAGAAGATTATATTTATGATATTATAGATAACAGGTGTCCGGTTTGAATCCGGATTACTGCACATGAAATTTTTTGGGAGATGAATTTTATGGAGAATAACAATAGAAAGAATTTTTTTATCTGGGCATTGGTTGTACTTGCCTTAATTATCATAACGAATCTGGCAACATATCACTATTCCAGAAATGCTGCTGAAGGCGAGAATGATAATTCAACAACCATAATCAGGTATGAACCTACACGAAGCGATATTGATCCCGATACGGTAATTATATTTGAAGCGCTGGACTCCATCTTGAAAAATTATTACACGCCTGTTGAAAAAGAAGTCCTGATCGAAGGAGCAGTCCGTGGTATAATCCAGAGTCTGGATGACCCTCTGGTCCGTTACTATGATGCCGAGGATTTAGAAGAATTCCTGATGGAAACCAGGGGTTCCTACGGCGGTATCGGGGTTAGGATTATAGAATCAAATCAGAGTATTGTTGTTTTTGATGTATTCCCCGGGACGCCGGCAGAAAGAAGTGGCTTGAGCCCCGGTGACAGAATTATTAAGGCTGACGGTGTTGAATTAACCGGACAGGGTCTGATGATTGCAGTTGAACACCTACGTGGTCCAAGTGATACAATAGTCGAACTTGAAATAAGTAGGCCTGGTGCGGATGAGCCCATCGTGATTAATGTTAGTAGGGAAGAGATCCAGGTAACCACAGTTTTCAGTGAAATGCTTGATGACGGCCTTGGCTATATTCAGATCAGCAGTTTTGACAGCAATACGGCCAGGGAATTCACCGAGCAGTTCAGGGCTATGGAGCAGAGAGGTTTAAGCACAGGTTTGATTCTAGATTTGAGGAACAACCCGGGAGGCCTGGTTGATCAGGCTGTTGAGATTGGCAAGCTATTAGTTCCTGAAGGCGAGATTGTCAGACTTGTCGGGCGTGACGATGATGTAAAAACTATTTATAATTCCAGTGCTGCCCGCAAACCTTATCCTATCGTTGTTCTGATCAACGAAGAATCTGCCAGTGCATCTGAACTGCTGGCGGGTGCGCTTCAGGACAGGGGGGCTGGAATGCTGGTCGGGAAAACTTCATACGGAAAAGCATCTGTCCAGCAGTTAGTCTACTTACCGGGAGATAATGCCATACTTTTAACTATGGCCCGCTACCTGACTCCATCCGGCCACGATATTGATAAATATGGGATAGAACCTGATTTTACTGTTGAAATGCCCGAAGTTTTGCGGTATTATCGTTACTTCCACCCCGGAAGGCTGGAAGAGGGCTCGTATGGCCCTGATGTGGAAGTTTTACAAATGATCCTGGAACAAATCGGAATAAGAGTTGAGGTAAGCGGTTACTTTGATGATCAGACAGCCCGGGCATTATCTGAATTCCAGATCTATGCAAACCTTAGACCAAGCGGTGAATTTGATGATCAGACGTGGATAGAACTAAGAGAAGCACTTGATATTGCTGCCCGCGATCAGGACGCACAGCTTAACTATGCAATTGAACTGATCAACAAACCAGGGTTGTGGACCATTACCGGAGGAATTGAATAAAATATGGAAGTTCTTCTGGAAATCAGCCGGGTTTTCATGTTGACCTATGCCCTGGCATTCGTGATGCCCATCTTTTGGATAGTTTTATTTCTTGTTTACTTACAATACAGGCGTCAGCTATTAACTGAAAAGAAATTATTCGGCCGGGCAATTAACAATCTGGGCAAACAGATGTTGACATCAGTTGGGCTGGGAGCAGTCGGGGGTATTGCAGCCAGCATAGTCCTTGTATTTCTGGGCCTTTCGCTGGAGCAGATCGGGTTATATTTTATATGGCCTGTGGCTTTATTGTTACTCCTTCTGAATCCCCGATATCTTTGCTTTTCATATGCCGGTGGGATTGTCGCTTTGCTTGTCCTTTTTACCCGTTATATACTGACAGATCTTTTTCCCGGTCTATCAGAAAATCTGATGGTTGAGGCACTGTTAAAAATTCATATACCGGCGCTCCTGGTATTGATTGGTCTTCTGCATCTTATTGAAGCGTTTTTAATTTACTTTGGCGCTCACCAGGGAAGCAGCCCGGTTTACCTGAAACAGGAATCGGGTGGTGTGATTGGAGCATACTTGCTGCAGAGGTTCTGGCCCATACCCCTGGTTGGACTTCTGGTGTCGGTGGTTCTCCAATCGGAGATTGTCGGGGTAAGCATGCCGGACTGGTGGCCTATACTCCAATCGACTATTCAACCCGGTGAAGGCCAGAGCCTGCAGTATATGGTAATTCCGGTAGCTGCCGGCCTGGGGTACGCCGACATTGCTATCTCCTCGTCTCCCCGTGAGAGATCCCGGTTTTCTGCAAAATGGCTTGCAGCCTATAGTATAGTTCTTCTAATCATTGCTATAGCATCAGAATATTATCCTTCGTTGATTATAATAGGAGTGATTTTGGCTCCGGTCGGGCATGAAATCCTTATTATTTATGGGAAAAAAAGAGAAGAAAAAAGGCCTTCTTATTACCAATTCACCCCCCACGGAGTGCAGTTAATGACAGTCTTACCGGGAAGTTCAGCCATGGAAGCAGGTTTGCAGGAAGGAGATAAGATCACCGGAATCAACAATATGGAAGTTAATAGCACCAGGGAATTGATGACAAAAATTGATGAAAGTTATTTCATGGTTTTTGTTGAAGGGATAAGGGATGGCAGTCATTTCTCGGTTATTTTAAAAAAAGAAGCTGGAACGAGAACTGATACAGGTAGAATTTATAATGATCAAATGAGGCCAGCTTCTTCCTCTTTATTACTTCACAGATGTGTAGAATTAGGAGTAATTCCGGTTCCCGAACCTGACTCGCCGGTTTATCTCGAAGCGAGAAAACCTGATACGCTGGGCTGGATCAGAAAAATAAAGAAGAGAATTAAAGTGATGCTCAGGATTTCCTGAATGCCATGGGCCAAAAGGTGGATTGAAATATGTTTGCTGCAGCATTCGCTGCTTTTATTACTATATTTATAGCTGAATTTGGAGATAAAACGCAACTCGTTTCGCTGGCTATGGCCTGCCGGTACCCTCCGCTGAAAGTTTTGAGCGGGGCCATGGTTGCTCTGGCTGCAGTTCTGGGTTTGGCTGTATTGGTAGGAGGTTTAATATTTACAGCAATTCCACATTCGGTAGTTGTTATAATATCTGGCGCTGTTTTCCTGATCATGGGGATTGCCAATTATCTTCGCAGGGATGATTCTGCAGAGGAATGCAAAGATCGAAATGGTTTTCTGCATACAATGATCATGGTATTTGTTGCTGAGTTTGGAGATAAAACTCAGCTGGCCGCGCTCTTCCTTGCAGCTAGCTTTGGTTATCCACTGGCTGTTTTTGCCGGTGCAATGGTGGCGATGTTCTTTAACCACCTAATTGCTGTTTACCTTGGCAGCCGTTTTATATCCAGGATAAATCCTAAAGTGCTTAAGGTCGGTACAAGTATGGTATTTATCATTATCGGCCTTCTGATTATTATTCTGGAGTCAGGCTTGATAGGATGATTCATAAAAAGTAATTTCTATATGGTATAATTGATAATGTTTATCAGTTATTAATAAACTGCCGGGGAGGTGTGAGATTGGCCGGCAGTACTTTCAAAATATATGCAGATCACAACCCATCCGGAGATCAACCGGAAGCAATTAAAGCCCTGGTGCAAGGATTGTGCCAGGGCTCCCGTTACCAGACGCTTCTGGGGGTAACCGGATCCGGTAAAACATTTACAATTGCCAATGTAATTGAACAGGTTCAGCGGCCAACCCTGGTTATCGCTCCTAATAAAATTCTGGCTGCTCAGCTGTGCAGCGAATTCAAAGAGCTTTTCCCGGATAATGCAGTTGAATATTTCATCAGTTATTATGATTATTACCAGCCTGAAGCATATTTGCCGCACAGTGATACATATATCGAGAAGGATTCCTCTATCAATGATGAGATAGATAAATTGCGTCATTCGGCAACAAGCGCTCTTCTTGAAAGATCTGATGTAATCATTGTTGCTTCAGTTTCCTGTATTTACGGACTCGGCTCGCCCAAGGATTATCTTGATCAGGTTTTATCTCTGCGTAAAAGTGCCAGAATCAGCCGGGAAGCGATCATCGAGCGGCTCGTAGATATTCATTATCAGCGTAATGAAATCGACTTCCACCGGGGAACATTTCGGGTCAGGGGAGATGTTCTCGAAATTATCCCTGCTTCTTTCTCTGAAGCTGCAATCCGGGTGGAACTTTTTGGCGATGAAATTGAACGAATCAGGGAAATTGATCTAGTCAGTGGAAAGGTTACCGGTGAACGAAGTCATGTAGCAATATTCCCTGCAACACATTATGTAACCGCTCCCGATCAGCTGCTGCGTGCTATAAAAAATATTGAAGCTGAATTGCAGGATAGGTTAGCCTATTTTAAAAAAGAAAATAAACTGTTTGAAGCCCAACGACTTGAACAGCGTACTTCCTTCGACCTGGAAATGCTGCAGGAAATAGGTTTTTGCAGCGGTATCGAAAATTATTCTCGTCATTTAGATGGACGTGATCCAGGAAGCCGCCCGGCAACCCTGCTTGACTATTTCCCGGAAGATATCCTTGTGGTCATTGATGAATCACACATTACAATTCCCCAGATCAACGGTATGTACCGTGGGGACCTATCCAGGAAAACAACCCTGGTGGAGCATGGCTTCAGGCTGCCGTCAGCTCTTGATAACCGTCCGCTGCAATTTGAAGAGTTTGAATCACTTGTCAACCAGGCAATATTTGTTTCAGCGACTCCCGGTCCCTGGGAATTGGAGAAAAGCAATGCGATAGTAGAACAGATTATCAGGCCAACCGGCCTGGTAGATCCTGCAGTTGAAGTCAGACCGGCAGAAGGACAGGTTGATGATCTTTATGGTGAGATCAGGAAAAGAGCCGAGGCGGGTCAAAGGGTATTGGTTACAACCATGACCAAAAGAATGGCGGAGGACCTTACTGAATATTACCGTGACATGGGGATAAAAGTGCGCTATATGCATTCAGATATTAATGCTCTTGAAAGAATGACCATAATAAGGGGATTAAGAACCGGCGAATTCGATGTTTTGATCGGAATCAACCTCTTGAGAGAAGGATTGGATCTGCCTGAAGTGACCCTGGTTGCCATCCTTGATGCAGACAAGGAAGGGTTTTTGCGGTCCGATCGTTCATTGATTCAGACTATCGGAAGGACAGCCCGCAATACCGAGGGCAGAGTTATAATGTATGCGGATGGGATAACATCTTCTATGCGCAGAGCTATTGATGAAACGGAGCGCCGCAGGCGCAAACAGCTGGATTACAATAGAAGGTATGATATTACGCCGAAGACCATTGTGAAGCCGATCCGTTCGCTGATTGAAGCTACAGTTGCGGCAGAAGAGGAAGGTCGCTACCTGGGTGACGGATTTAAGAGAATGGCGCCGGGCGAGCGAAAACAGGCCATAGATAAATTGCGAAAAGAGATGATAGAGGCTTCAAAAGAGCTAGCTTTTGAGCGGGCGGCAGAGTTACGTGATATGATATTCGAACTGGAGAAGCAGTAATGTTTAGAAGAGGTGAATAGCTTGACATCAGGAGAAATAATAATTCGGGGGGCGAGGGAGCATAACCTGAAGAATATTAATCTTAATCTCCCCCGTAACCAATTTATAGTATTTACCGGACTCAGTGGTTCAGGAAAATCTTCACTGGCATTTGATACTATTTATGCTGAAGGACAGCGGCGTTATGTTGAATCCCTTTCAGCTTATGCCCGTCAATTTCTTGGTCAGATGGATAAACCTGATCTCGATCATATTGAAGGGTTATCTCCGGCCATTTCAATTGATCAAAAAACGGCATCTCGTAATCCCCGCTCTACAGTTGGGACAGTTACGGAAATCTATGATTATATTCGGCTGCTCTATGCCCGGATCGGAAAACCATTCTGTCCGACCTGTAAAAAGCCAATCAGCCAGCAAACAGTTCAGCAAATGGTTGATCAGATCATTACCCTGCCGGAAGATACCCGGATTCAGGTTTTAGCCCCGCTGGTCAGAAGTAGAAAAGGCGAGTATTCACGGCTTTTCGAAGACATGCGCCGGAAAGGATATGTCCGGGTACGGGTTGATGGTGAAGTAAGGGAACTGGAAGAAGAAATAAACCTTGATAAACAAAAAAAACATGACATTGAGGTTGTGGTAGATCGCCTGATCGTCCGTGAAGGGATACAATCCCGCCTTGCAGATTCGCTTGAAACAGCACTTAAATTGAGTGAAGGATTAGTTTTAATCGAAGAGGTCGGTGGTAATGAACTTCTTTTCAGTGAAAATTTTGCCTGTGCCGATTGTGGTTTCAGCTTCGAAGAAATCAGCCCCAGAATATTTTCCTTTAACAGCCCTTATGGTGCCTGTCCTGAATGCAGTGGTTTGGGCAGTCGGGCTGAGTTCGCTGCGGATCTGATTATTCCATATCCAGAACTTTCGATCAGTGAAGGAGCGGTCCAGGCCTGGTCGGGGCAGAATTACTACCAACAGTTTCTTGAAGCGGCTGCGAAAGCATGGGGAATAGATCTCAATAAACCATTTGGAGAACTCGATCCTGAACAGCAGGAAAAAATTCTCTATGGTTTTTCAGAAAAAATAAATTTCCGTTATGTAAATATGTTCAAACGGGTTCGCTTTTATAAAAAGGCTTTTCCCGGAGTATTAAAGCTTCTGGAAAAACGGTATGCATCTACCAGTTCCGAGGAAATGCGCGCCGAAATGGCTCGCTACATGCAGGTAAAACCCTGCCCTTCATGTTCCGGAAGCCGTTTGAAACCTTCCAGCCTTTCTGTAATGCTGGGAGGGGTTAATATTGCAGACATTACTGCCTTAACTGTTGATGAGGCGGCTGGTTTTTTCACTGAACTTCAGCTTAATTCACGCGAACAGCATATCGCAAGGCAGGTTATGAAAGAGATCGGAGAAAGGTTGCAATTTTTATGTAATGTGGGGCTTCAGTATTTAACGCTTGATCGCACAGCATCTACTCTATCCGGCGGGGAAGCACAGCGAATCAGGCTGGCAACCCAGATCGGTTCCGGGCTTACCGGGGTTATCTATATCCTTGATGAGCCAAGTATCGGACTCCATCAGCGCGATAAT
The DNA here is from genome assembly GCA_033549065.1 of Bacillota bacterium. Lineage (NCBI taxonomy): Bacteria > Bacillati > Bacillota > Bacillota bacterium. The sequence continues at coordinate 105,959 of JAWSUE010000004.1, read as the reverse complement.
GCCCGTTTAATAGGCACACTTAAAGCGCTAAGAGATCTCGGAAATACTGTATTAGTCGTGGAACATGATGAAGAGACTATTCGTAGCGCTGACCACCTGGTTGATATCGGTCCCGGAGCAGGTGCCGGTGGTGGAGAAATCGTTGCCCAGGGATCTTTGGAAGAAATTATTACCGCGCCTGCGTCTATTACAGGCGATTATCTCGCCGGAAGACGTTTTGTGACTATCCCGGAAAATAGGCGGTCAGCGACTGATCGCTGGTTATGGATCCGTGGAGCTGCCGAGCATAATCTTAAAGATATTGATGTCGGCATTCCGCTCGGTTTATTTGTATGCGTTGCCGGAGTTTCCGGTTCAGGAAAAAGTACCTTGATAAATGAGATTTTGGCCAGGGCTCTTGCCCGTAAACTGCATAGATCGAGAGAACAGGCCGGCCGGTATAGATCCATCGAAGGTATTGAACAGCTCGATAAGGTGATCGAGATTGACCAATCGCCAATCGGCAGAACACCCCGATCAAATCCGGCAACTTACACAGGTCTATTTGACGGTATAAGAGAAATATTTGCCAAGACAACCGAATCAAAACGACGTGGTTACAGGCCAGGCCGGTTTAGTTTTAATGTAAAGGGTGGTCGTTGTGAAGCCTGTCGTGGAGATGGCATACTGCGTATTGAAATGCACTTTCTACCCGATGTTTACGTTCCCTGCGAAGTGTGCCGTAGTAAACGTTATAACCGTGAAACCCTTGAAGTTCGTTATAAAGACAGGAATATAGCCGATGTTTTGGAAATGACAGTCGAAGAAGCACTTGATTTTTTTTCTGCCATACCTAAAATCCAGCGTAAATTACAGCTGCTCTATGATGTTGGCCTGGGATATATTCATTTGGGTCAGCCTGCAACAACTTTGTCAGGTGGTGAAGCCCAGAGAGTTAAACTGGCCACCGAGCTTTCCAGGCGCAGTAATGGCCGCAGTCTCTATATTCTTGATGAACCAACAACCGGGTTGCACCTCGATGATATCAGTAAACTGTTAATTATTTTGGAACGATTGGTTGAAAGCGGTAATACCGTGGTTGTTATCGAACATAATCTGGAAGTGTTGAAGCGGGCTGATTATCTTATAGATCTTGGGCCTGAAGGCGGTGACGGGGGTGGAACAGTTGTTGCCAGCGGCACTCCGGAAGAGGTTGCCGCCTGTACCGGATCTTATACCGGTCAGTGGTTGGCCCGTATTTTGGCTGGGTAACTTGTGATCATATTATTCCGGAGGATTAAGATCGTTGATTAAAGAACTGAAAAAAACGGTGAGCCATTTTCCCGATCTACCGGGAGTATACCTGCTGAAGGACAAGCATGATAAGATTATTTATGTAGGGAAGGCTCAATCACTGCGCAATCGGGTTCGATCATATCTTACTGAATCGCCGGCTGCTTTGCCCCGGCTTAAATCCCTGCAGGAAAAGTTGACCGCAATTGAATATATTGTGACTGATTCCGAAGTGGAAGCTTTAATTCTGGAATGCAGCCTGATCAAAGAATATCGCCCCCGTTTTAATGTTAACCTAAAAGATGATAAAGACTACCCTTATATGTTAATCACACCGGAAAAATATCCTCGTCTTGAACTATTAAGGTTATCGCAGAAAAGTGGAAAAAGAGGGCGCTACATCGCTGTACCGGGGAAAAAAGAGATTCGTTATGGTCCCTATACCGATGTTGGCTCAATAAGGGAAACTATGCAGTTTCTCGGGACAATTTTCCCTTTAAGGCGCTGTCGTCAGCCGCTTGACGGAACCCCGGCTTCGACAAGACCCTGTCTGAATTTCCAGATGAAACGATGCATTGCTCCCTGCCGCGGAGAAGATTATGTATCTGCGGAGGAATATGACAACATAGTCAGGCAGGTGATGTTATTTCTGGATGGTCGGTTTTCCGATCTTGAGCAGAAGCTTAAACAGCAGATGGAACAGGCAGCGGAAAGACAGAATTTTGAAGAAGCAGCGGTAATAAGAGATCGGCTAAAGTCTTTGCAGCAGGTTGCCGGATATCGTCAAAAAGTATTGCTATCTGAAAAGAGTGTGGATCGTGATATTATCGCCCTGTCAAGGCTGGGAAAACAGAGTGCTGTTACCCTGTTTCAGATCAGAGGTGGTAAACTTTTGAACAGGGATTATTTTAATTTAACAGGAACTGTTGATGTTGAAGATCGGGAAGTGATCACGGCCTTTATTAAATCCTACTACAGCAGGGTCGATAAAATCCCTTCGGAGATAATTTTATCGGTGCAGCCGGCTGATAGCGAAATTCTGGGGCAGTGGTTCGGAAATAAAGCAAAAAGAAAAGTTACCCTGAAAATTCCAGTTAGAGGTGGCCTGAAAAAGCTTGTTGAATTGGCAGAAAGGAATTGTTTACTCCGGCTGGAAGAGGAAGAAGAACGCCGTATGACCAGGATCGATAAACCTTTACAGGATTTGCAGGAGCTGCTCAGCCTCAAAGAACCGCCGGGAAGAATAGAAGCCTATGATATATCTCACCTGCGGGGAGAAGAAACTGTGGGAGCGATGGTTGTTTTTAATAATGGTGAATCCAGCAGTGATGATTACCGGTTTTTTAACATTCGCAGTGCCCCTGCAGGTGATGATTATGCATCGCTGAGAGAAGTCCTGTTGAGAAGAGTTAAGCAGAACCACTGGCAGAAACCGGACCTTGTTCTTATTGATGGAGGCAGGGGACAGCTCAGTACAATTAAAGAGATCCTTCAGGATACAATCTTTTCTGATGTGCCCCTGCTGGCGTTAGCTAAAAACCCAGACCAGCTTTTCGTTGAAAACAGCAAACAACCTGTGCTTCTGTCGGCTGATAATGCCATGCTGAAACTGCTGCAGCGAATTCGCAATGAAGTTCACCGGTTTGCAATTAGCGGGCACAGGAGGCGCAAAAATCGCCGGAATATCCGATCTGTTTTGGAAAATATTCCTGGTGTGGGGCCGGTAAAGCGAAAAGCATTGCTTGAATATTTTGGCAGCCAGGAAAGAATAATTCAGGCTTCTACCGAAGATCTTCAAAAAGTTCCAGGTATTAACCACTCCCTGGCTGAAAATATCTTCAGGTTTTTTCATAACCGCCAGCTACAAGATATTTAATACCCCTAATAAACCCTGTTTCATATGGTATACTGGTCACAAGACAGGGAGGTGGATTTCGATTAATACTGAGAGTGGAATGCGATTTGTCATAATTACCGGGCTTTCAGGTGCAGGGAAGAGTCATGCTTTAAATTGCTTTGAAGACCTGGGATATTACTGTGTTGACAATATGCCTCCAACTTTGATCCCGAAGTTTGCCGATCTATTCATTCAGTCTGAAAATGAAAAAGTTGCCCTGGTTTGTGATATGAGGGGAGCAGCTTTTTTCGAAGATCTTTTTGAATCGCTTCAGGATCTTGAAAATCGTAACATTGATTATGAAATTCTATTTCTAGCTGCAGATGATGATGTGTTGATCCGGCGATATAAAGAAACCAGGCGTCGTCATCCCCTGGGTAGTTTGAGTCTGCCTGAAGCTATTCAAAAAGAACGCGAAGTTTTAAGCGAGTTGAGGGGAAGAGCCAACCGGGAGATAGACACCTCCTCGCTGAAGCCCTGGGAATTGAAAGCCCGGATAGTTGAGATCTATGAACCGGAACAGCGTGATAAAAATATGCAGATCCGGATTATTTCTTTCGGTTTCAAGTTTGGGCTTCCCATGGATGCTGATTTGGTTTTTGATGTGCGATTTTTACCAAACCCCCATTACGTAGATCATTTAAAGCCGCTTACCGGCGAAGACGATAAGGTTAAGCAATATCTCTGGCGATGGACTGAAACATCAACCTATTTTCAAAAGCTGAAGGATCTCATCGAGTTTTCGATCCCTTACTATCTTAAAGAAGGTAAATCCAACCTGGTAATAGCCATCGGCTGTACCGGTGGGAAACACCGATCCGTAGTCTTGGCTGATGAACTGGGCCAGGCTCTTGGCTCCCGGTTCAACCTGATTATAGAACACCGCGATATTCACAAAAACTGATCAAAGGGGTAGTATTATCTGTGTCTTTGACCAGGCAGGTAAAAGAGGAACTGACCAGGCGGGAAGAGCTGCTCGACTGCTGTAGCTCCTGGGAACTTAAGGCATTGTTACTTAGGCACGGGTACTATACTATTCGGAGAAATGTCCATATTCTCAGCATTGCGGTTGATGACAGCATTGTCGCCCGCAGGTTATTCAACCTTCTAAGGCAGGCCGGGGTTGCAACCCCGGTTATAGTCAGACAGCAGGAAAAAAGGTTGGGTAAAAACAAATTTCTTGTTCAGGTCCCCGGGGCGGAGCAGATAGATGCCCTGCTGGTTTACCTTGACTTAAAAGAGGCCGGATGTCACATCGGTTTTTTTAGAAGATCTTCGGCTGTCCCAAGACGAAATTGCTGCTTGAAAGCATTTCTGCGTGGACTTTTTTTAGCCGGGGGCAGTATCAGTGTATCAAGAAAATCGGGTTATCATCTTGAATTAAACTGCGGCAGTTTTGAAGATGCCCAGGTTTACAAGCGGATCCTGGAATCATTTAACCTGGTGCCCATAATCAGAAGGCGCAGCGGTTCTGTCTTTATATATTTCAAAAGTGCTGAAGCAGTCGCCGACTTCTTGCGCATAATAGGTGCCGGCGGAACATTATTGAAGTTAGAGAGCATGCGTGTAGTTAGCAGTATGCGGAACCAGGTTAACCGCCTTGTTAATTGTGAAACTGCTAATCTGGAGAAGGTAATTGCTTCTTCACGACACCAGCTTGATATTATTGATCAAGTGGATGCTCTGATCGGTTTAAACAATATCACACCATCTCTCAGGGAAGCCGCTGCTGCCCGCAGGCGTTTTCCTGAAGCCTCACTCAAAGAACTTGGTGAGATGCTTGAACCTCCTGCAAGCAAATCTGCAATGAATCATCGGTTCAGGCAGCTTGAAAAGATCCTGGAGAAAAAATCTGGGTAGCTAGCAAAAAGCGTGCCAGTTAGTTCACCCAGGGCAGGATTTATTTTCAGTATGTCGAACTAGCTTTTAACCGGCTTTTTAGCGGCTTACTAAATCCTGACAGAACTTTTAAGATTTTTTGATAGGAGTTTTTATAGTGAAGCTTGATTATAATCTCAAACTGGAACAAACTCAAAAGCTGATCATTACGCCTGAACTGAAGTTGGCGATAACGCTGCTTCAGTACTCTGCGCTGGAACTTCAGGATTATATCCAGGAAGAGCTGCTTAATAATCCGGTACTGGAAGTGCAGGAGCCACAGGAAGAAGAGAAAGCTGAAAATGAAGAGGTAGTAATTGATGAGGAAGCCAAAAAGGTTTCTGATGATGAATTTCCCTGGGAGGAATATTTCAGGGATATGGATCTTGATACTGCTGAAAGTTATAAAGGCGGTATAAGGATCGATAATGAAAATTACCCGTCAATTGATAATTGTGCCTGTTCTGAAAGTACTATGGCCGAAGATCTCCTGGGACAGCTGCGTTTACTCTCTCTGACGGAACGCCAGTTTAACGTAGCTTCTTTTCTTGTCGGCAGCCTTGACCATAATGGCTACCTCCAGGGAGAACTTGATGAATTGGCTATTGCACTGGGGGTAGATATCCCTGAGCTGGAAGAGGCTCTTGGGATTATTCAAAAGCTGGAACCAACTGGGATCGGATGCCGAAATCTTCAGGAATGCCTGATGCTTCAGCTGGACAAAATGGAAGATCCACATCCTCTTGCCTGCGAAATAGTAAAGAAATTTCTGCCTGCTGCCGCTGATGGTCGCTATCAGTATATTGCTTCACGCTTGCGTTGTGATCAGAATCGAGTAAAAGAAGCGGTTAATCTGATCAGGACTTTAAACCCCAAACCCGGAAGTATATTTGGTGAAGGTGAAGAAACCAGATATATTATCCCCGATGTGATTGTGGAAAAGGTTGATGACCAGTATGTGATCATGGGCAACGACAGCAACTTTCCACAATTAACCATCAGTACGGTTTACCAAAAATTGCTAAAAAGCAGCTCTACAGATGAACAGCTGTCTTCATTTATCAAGGGGAAAATTGAAAAGGCTTATTGGCTTATCCGGAGTATTGAACAGAGAAGGCTGACTTTATTTAGAGTATCGCAACAAATAATTGATATCCAAAAACCTTTTCTCGATTACGGTATAAAAAAACTAAAACCCCTCACCCTAAAAGAGGTTGCGGAGAATGTGGGAGTTCATGAATCAACTGTAAGCAGGGCAACCGCCAATAAATATATCCAAACGCCCCGTGGATTATTTCCCCTTAAATTTTTCTTTTCCAGCGGCATCACCGGATCCGAAGGAGACAATTACTCCTCGCACAGTATAAAAACGTATATCCGAGAGCTGGTTGATGCGGAATCGCCGGATAAACCGTTAAGCGATCAACGGTTAGCTGAGGTGCTGCAGGAAAAGGGAATAAGTATATCAAGACGAACAGTTGCCAAGTACCGCGAGGAGATATCAATTCCCGCTTCATACAAAAGACGCCGTAAATAGATTCAAGAGGTGGTGAAGGCAGTTGCTGAATAAAAAAAGCATCCTTGACCTTGAAGTCGCCGGAAAAAAAATATTACTAAGGGTCGATTTCAATGTTCCCCTGGAAGAAGGAGCTGTCCGGGATGACAGCCGGATCAGGGCTGCCATTCCAACGATAAAATGGCTGTCAGAACGAGGTGCACATCTGGTTTTAGCTTCACACCTTGGCCGGCCGAAAGGCAAACCGGTTAAAGAAATGGTTATGGATCCTGTCGTTTCAAGGCTTGCTGAATTATTAAATAAACCTGTACATAAAATTGATTACATTATTGGCCATGAAGTATCAAATGCTGTTAAAAGGATGAAAGACGGGGATATTCTACTTCTCGAAAATCTCCGGTTTGATGAGCGGGAGGAAAATAATGACCCTGAATTTGCCCGCCTGTTGGCCGAACCCTTCGACCTCTATGTCAATGATGCCTTTGGCACTGCTCATCGTGCACATGCTTCAACAGCAGGAGTTGCTGCTTATATTCCAGCCGTGGCAGGGCTGCTGATGAAAAAAGAAATCGAAGAACTTTCGCGCTGCCTTGAACAACCGGGGCGTCCGCTGACAGTCATACTGGGTGGAGCCAAAGTATCGGATAAAATTAATGTAATCCATAAATTTTTATCCCTGGCTGATTATTTGTTGATCGGTGGTGGGATGGCCAACACTTTTTTGGCTGCCCGCGGTTATAACATGGGTTCGTCATTTTATGAAAAGGGACTCGTTGAAAAAGCCGGAGAATTACTGGAAGAAAGTGAAAAACGACGCGGTAAGATTATACTTCCGCTTGACCTGACTGTAACTGAAGATCTTGAACCGGGTTTACCTTATGCAGTTATGTCTCCCGAACAGGTTTCCGGTAAATGGAAGGCTGTTGATATAGGTCCGGAAACGGTAAACTTATTTGGTAAATATATAAAAGACGCTGAAATGGTAGTGTGGAATGGTCCCCTTGGTGTATTTGAAATATCTCCATTTGATCAGGGAACAGAAATGATTGCCCGGGCTGTTGCCTCGAGCAAGGCCTATTCAATCGTTGGTGGAGGAGATCTGGTGGCGGCTCTGGAAGGGTTAGGTTTATCTGGTAAGATAAATTTTATCTCAACCGGCGGTGGAGCTACATTGGAATTCTGGGAAGGCAAAGATCTTCCCGGTATATCTGCCCTTGAAGATAAATAATGATATAAACCAGGTAATCGGGGAGGATTGATCGTGAAACTTTTAATAGCTGCAAATTGGAAGATGCATAAAACTGTTGCTGAAACAGAGGAATACTGTAGATCTATTATTGTAGAAGAAAAGTTATTTGGTGATGTAGATATTGTAATCTGCCCCCCCTTTACTGCACTTTTTTCAGCAGCAGAAGTTCTTAAAAACAGTTCAATTAAACTTGGTGCACAAAATATTCACTGGGCTGAGAAAGGAGCATATACCGGAGAAATATCTTCGGCCATGCTTTTCGAACTCGGGATTGAATATGTGATTATCGGACACTCGGAAAGACGTCGGCTTATGGCAGAAAGTGATCAACAAATTCATGATAAGATTGCTGCTGCCCTAAGCTATGGATTAAAGCCGATTCTTTGTGTTGGCGAGTCTGAATCAGAAAGGAACCGGGGAACAACTGATCATGTCATTGAAAAACAACTTAAAAGTGCCCTGGTTGGAATTGATCAGGCTAAGACATCCGGGCTGGTAATAGCCTATGAACCGATCTGGGCTATCGGTACCGGAAAGGCGGCTACTGCAGAAGATGCCGAAAATGCTGCCAGGTATATTCGCAGCAAGGTCGAAAATTTGTTAGGTTCCCGGATTACCGGGGAACTTCGAGTACAATATGGAGGAAGTGTTAACTCAGAAAATATTGGCTCTTTTGTTGAACTCCCTTCAGTTCATGGCGCCCTGGTAGGGGGTGCAAGCCTTGAAGCCGATTCGTTCAGCACGCTGGTTCAGGCAGCCCGGAAGGCGGTTCATAATTGAAAAAGATTATCTTGATTGTGCTTGATGGATGGGGCTTCAGTGAAGAATCTGAAGGCAATGCTATACTTCAGGCAAATACCCCACAGATGGACAGATTTATGTCAGAGTACCCCTGGGCTCTGCTTGATGCTGCAGGTGAAGCGGTTGGACTGCCTGATGGACAGATGGGCAATTCAGAAGTTGGCCATCTCAACCTGGGGGCTGGAAGGATAGTATACCAGGAATTAACCAGAATAAGCAGGTGCATAAATTCAGGTGATTTTTTTAACAACCCTGTTTTAATAGAGGCAATGCAGTCGGCAAAAAACAATGAAAGTTCTCTGCACCTGATCGGTCTCGTATCAGACGGAGGAGTGCACAGCCATTTTGATCATCTTCTGGCGCTGCTGGAAATGGCTGGCCGGCAGAAATTACAGAAGGTTTTTGTCCATGCAATCCTGGATGGGCGAGATACCATACCTTTTGGAGCAAAACCTTTCCTCGAACAGCTGGATAAGCTTGGCAAAGAAAAAGGATACGGGCAAATAGCTACAGTAACCGGCCGATACTATGCCATGGATCGTGATAACCGTTGGGATCGGATCGAGAAAGCTTACAGGGCTTATGTCAGAGGTGAAGGAATCAGCTATTATGATCCCATAGAAGCCCTGGAACAAGCTTATGAACGCGGTGAAGGTGATGAATTTGTTCAACCATCGGTTATACTGGATAGTTCAGGGCGACCGCGGACGTTAATTCATTCCGAAGACAGTGTTATATTTTTCAATTTTCGGCCTGATCGGGCCCGTCAGCTCAGCCGCACATTAATCGAAGCTGATTTTTCTCATTTCAACCGTGGAGATAATTTCCCCTTACCTTTCTTTGCAACGATGACAGAGTATAACAAACAATATAATGTTCCGGCTGCATTCATAACTGAAGATTTACGATCAACCCTGGGTGAAGTATATGCAAGCCGGAATCTTGCGCAGATGAGAATAGCCGAGACCGAAAAATATGCACATGTAACGTTTTTTTTCAGCGGAGGCCGAGAATACCCGTTTCCCGGAGAAGATCGTATCCTGGTTCCATCTCCCGGGGTGGCTACATACGATCTGATGCCGGAAATGAGCGCACCTGAAGTTACCAGCCGGATTGTTGAAACGATAAAAGAAAGTAAACATCCCTTAATTGTAGCCAACTTTGCCAACGCAGATATGGTGGGGCATTCAGGCAAATTTAATGCGGCAATTAAAGCGGTTGAAGCAGTTGATACGGGGCTGGGAGCTGTAGCCGCAGCGGGGTTGCCCCGGGGTTGGAACATTCTTATATGCGGCGATCATGGAAACGCAGAACAGATGCGTGATAAGGCTGGGGAAACCCTTACAGCACACAGTGCGAATCCGGTTCCCTTTCTGATGCTGAGCCCCGAGGAACATAAATTGCGGGACAGGGGCATTCTGGCTGATGTGGCTCCTACTATCCTTGAATTGGCTGACCTTGATGTGCCATCCGAGATGTCGGGTAAGAGTATGCTGAAGAAGGAATAATTAACTAGTTGCTTATGTATGAAGGAGGGTTATTAGTTGTGAATGAACGGATAGAATCGGTTAAAGCCAGGGAAATCCTTGATTCAAGGGGAAATCCGACGCTTGAAGTGGATCTGCTTCTGGAGGGAGGCTGGATCGGCCATGCTGCCGTTCCTTCAGGTGCTTCAACCGGAGCGTTTGAAGCTGTTGAATTAAGAGATGGTGATGAACACCGTTACATGGGAAAGGGCGTTCTAACAGCTGTCCGCCACGTTAATGAAATTTTAGCACCGGAATTAGCTGGTAGAAATGTGCTTGACCAGAGAATTCTTGATAAATTGATGATTGATCTTGATGGAACCGATAACAAATCTCACCTTGGAGCAAACGCTATCCTGGGTGTTTCTCTAGCTATAGCCAGAGCAGGAGCGGCGGTGCTGGATATACCTCTTTATCGTTATCTCGGAGGTATTACTGCTTCTGTTTTACCGGTCCCCTTCATGAATATTTTAAATGGCGGCAGTCATGCCGATAATAACATGGATATACAGGAATTTATGATTGCTCCGGTAAAAGCCGGTTCATTCAGTGAAGCCTTGAAAATGGGGGTTGAGGTGTTTCATAATCTGAAAAAAATTCTAAAATCGAGGGGCTTAAATACAAATGTAGGCGATGAAGGTGGATTTGCTCCAAACCTGGAATCCAACGAAGCTGCCCTTGAAGTGATCGTTGAGGCTATTTCTGCAGCAGGCTATCAACCAGGGGAAGAGATTTTTCTTGCTCTTGATGCCGCCGCAAGCGAGTTTTACCATGAAAAGAGGTACCATCTGGAAGGCATGAAATATAATTCAGATAAGCTGGTTGGCTATTATAGCGATCTGGTGAAACGATTTCCCATAATCAGTATTGAAGATGGCTTAGATGAGGATGATTGGGAAGGGTGGCACAAACTTACCGAAGTATTGGGGAATAAGATCCTGCTTGTCGGAGATGACTTATTTGTGACAAACCCCGGCCGGTTAACAAGGGGAATTGAATCGGGTGTGGCAAACTCAATTCTCATCAAGTTGAACCAGATTGGAACTTTAAGTGAGACGCTTGAAACCATGGCTTTGGCCGGTCGGCATGGATACCGCTGCATGGTTTCGCATCGTTCAGGAGAAACGGCAGACACCTTTATTGCAGATCTGACGGTTGGTACCGGAACGGGAATGATTAAAACGGGTGCGCCATCAAGGATGGATCGGGTTGCAAAGTATAACCGGTTGCTCCGTATCGAAGAGCAGCTGGGCAGGGCTGCCATCTACGCAGGAGATTTTATCAGGCTGTCAAGTTAATAATTATTTGTCAAAAAGGGTTTAATGTGTTAAAATATCGAGTGTTCGGTTTGTATTGATGAATTTTGGAGGTATTGCTTATGCTCGGAACAGTATTAACGATTATTTACCTGGTTTTATGTCTGGCTTTGATCGCAACGGTGCTTCTGCAGTCAGGGCGCAGTGCGGGTTTGGGAGCTATAGCCGGTGGTGCACAGTCACTTGTCGGCAAAAAGAAAGGATTGGATGAAAAACTGGGTAAAGTAACAACATTTCTGGCTGTTGGTTTTATGCTCTTTACCATTGCACTGGTTGTAATTAACTAATCCGGGTAATATATCTAGAAATTCAGGCAGGGGAGCCAATGATGCCCCTGCCTTTTATTTTAAATTAAAAGGATTTATAATTATTCTTACGATAACAAATCCCGCCAGGTGAAGTTGTGGCAGGAATAGGAGTTGAATAAATTACCTTGAGCGATAGAAAAAATAGTTCAGCGCAGCTTAGAATTTCTTTAGAACAACTATTGCGGCATCAGAAACAAACTTCAATGGCCTTGCCCCAAATACTGGAAGGTCTAAAGTTACGCCGCGAAGACAAGGCAGTTTTACTTAACGAAATCCGTAAAATGCAGGATGAGGGACTCTTGGTTAAAACAGAGCGTGGACGGTTTGGCCTGCCCGATCGCCTGGGATTAATAACCGGAGTTCTTCAGGGAAACCGTCGTGGTTTTGCATTCCTCCGTCCTGACCGGCAGGCAGAAGATATTTTTATCAGCGCCGGTAACCTGAATGACGCTGCTCACGGTGATAAGGTAATGGTTCGGGTTGATGAAAAAAAGCGGGGAAGGCGGCGAAGGGAAGGAACGGTAATCGGAATCCTTAAACGCGGCAGAAACCGTCTTATTGGAACCCTGCAAAAAGAAAAAAAGAGATATTACGTTATTCCTGATGATCAGCGCTTTCCTGGAGTTATCAGTGTTGAAAAACATAAACTGGAGAAAGCACAAAGTGGTGACAAGGTTATTGTAGAGATCGAAAAATGGCCCCAGGGAAATAAGCTTGCCCGGGGTAATGTTGCCGAGTTGCTTGGCCCCACTGGTAGTTACCTTGCGGAGAAGCTGGCTTTCAAACATCGTTTTGATTTACCCGGAGATTTTCCTGCTCAGGTTATGCAGGAAATAGAAAATTTGCCACAAGAGGAAGATGTAAAAATAATTGCCAGTGAACAGGGCAGGGAAGATCTTAGAGATCTTAAAATGGTTACGATCGATGACCAGACTGCCCGGGACTTCGATGATGCGGTTTCGTTGGAAAACCTTCCTGATGGCGGACACCGGCTAGGAGTTCATATCGCCGACGTCTCCCATTATGTTCGTGAAGGCAAACCCCTTGACCGGGAAGCCTTTAAACGGGGAACAAGTATTTACCTGGTTGAGCGGGCGATCCACATGCTGCCACCTGCCCTTTCAGAGAACCTCTGCAGCCTGCAGGCTGAGAAAGACCGCCTTGCAGTCAGTGCAATCATGGATATAGATTCTGATGGCAATCTACTCTCGGCAAGATTTTTCCCGAGTTTGATCCGGGTGACTGAAAGATTAACATATCAACAGGTTGAAGCATATTTTAACGGGAAATCGGGCGAAGGAAAATTTAAAGATGAGTCGCTACCCTTAATAATAGATCAGATGTCGCAGCTGGCAGAAATACTCAGAAGAAATCGTTTTCAAAGAGGAGCGCTGGACCTTGATCTTCCGGAAGCAAGAATCGAACTTGATGAAAACGAAGTGCCTGTTTCTGTCGAAAAAAGAGCAATGGGACGATCAGAATCACTTATTGAGGAATTTATGATTTACTGTAACGAAGCTGTTGCTTCATATCTCGCAGCTAAAAAAATTCCCTGTATTTACAGGATTCATACCATCCCGACCGAAGAAAAATTGACTATGTTACGTGAAACCCTATCCCTGATGGGAATAAGCGCTGTATCAGGAATGAAAAATCTTAAACCGAAACACTTAAAAGAGCTTCTTGAAAAAACAAGAGGTGAGAGAAACCAGAAACTGGTGCGTTACCTGGTATTGCGCTCACTGCCGCAGGCAGTATATAGTGCTTCAAATGAAGGACATTTTGGACTATCATCTTCGTACTACTGTCATTTTACATCACCAATCCGGCGCTATCCTGATCTTGTGGTCCACCGGATATTAAAAAAGAAACTTCTACCCGGTGGTTTGACTGCCGAGAGGATTAAACGTCTGAAAACACGCCTGCCGGAAATAGCTCTGCATTCTTCAGAGAGGGAAAGAGCTGCGGTTGACGCTGAAAGGGCCAGTATTGAAATCAAAAAAGCCGAATATATGGAGCAGAAGATTGGAGAAGTTTATGATGGTATTATAAATGGGGTAACCAATTTTGGCCTATTTGTTGAACTCGACAACACCATTGAAGGGATGATTCCAGTAAGCGAATTAGATGATGATTATTATATTTATAACGAAAAGGCAGCCTCACTGGTCGGTGAACGAACCCGAAAAACATACCGTCTAGGTGATTTAATCCGGATCCAGGTTACCCGGGTCAACCGCGAGGAAGGCAAAATAACATTTGCTGAATATAAAAAAACGGAGATTTCTTGATTCCAGGTTTTCAATGGTGGGCGAAAATCTGCTGTTGTTTAGTTTAAGTTAATAGGGAGGCATTTCAATGGATCTATATGAAGCTTTAAAGAAAAGGCGAAGCATCAGAAAATATTTACCCGATCCTATTCCAAAGGAGAAACTGGACCGAATACTTGACGCGGCAAGAATTGCTCCTTCCTGGAGCAACCAGCAGTGCTGGCGGTTTATCATAGTTAAAGATTCTGAAAGAAAAGCAATGCTGGCCGACAGCATGCCTGATAATAATCCGGCAAAAAAAGCTGTGGGGCAAACCGCTCCGGTAGTGCTGGTAATATGTGCTGATCCAAAGGAATCGGGAGTACAGGATGGTAAAGAATATTACCTGCTTGATGCGGGCCTGGCTATGCAGCAGTTGATGCTTGCAGCCCATGCTGAAGGATTGGGAACCTGCTGGATAGCATGGTTTGACGAAGCAAAAGCACGTGCCGCATGTTCCGTCCCCGAAGGTATTCGTATTGTAGGCCTTACCCCTCTGGGTTATCCCGGAACAGAGCCCTCGGAGAGACCGCGCAAAGGGTTGGAAGAGATTGTCTCGGGAGAAGAATGGGGTAAACCGTACATTTATTAAATATTAAATAATAGTTAACGGAATTGAAAAAATGGATAAATTAATCAGCACCAACCGAAAAGCAAGGCATGATTACCATATTGAAGAAACATACGAAGCCGGTATCGCCCTGACCGGGACTGAAGTTAAGTCTGTACGCAATACCAGGGTTAACCTTAAGGATAGCTATGCCCGGATTGAAAATGGTCAGATTTTCCTGTATAATATGCATATAAGCCCTTATGAAGCGGGAAACCGCTTCAATCATGATCCGCTGCGCATTAGGAAGCTGCTAATGCACAAGACCGAGATAGGACGGTTGGCCGGCAAGATCAATGAAAAGGGCTATACTCTTGTTCCATTGAAAGTATACCTGAACAGGGGTCTGGTAAAAATTGAACTTGGCCTCGGTCGCGGTAAAAAGCTTTATGATAAAAGACGCGATATAGCTGAAAGAGATAGTCAGCGTGAGATGGAAAGAGCTTTCAGGGAAAGGCACAAAATTGAATAAATCTTGGGGGCGTAAGGATTCGACGGGGGTTGTGGAAGCAGAAGTGGCAGGTCCAGGACCATGGCCTGGTTAAAACATGGAACGGCTATAAACGCCAAACCGAATTACGCACTCGCTGCTTAATCTAAAGTAGCGCATCCCTTCCTTCCCTGGCCGGGGGCAGGAGCAGGGGTGTCAATCATCCGGCCTACCGCTTGAACGGTCGTCCTGCCGTTTAACCGGGAAAATCAAGAGGACTGGCGCTGAGAGATCCTGTTTCGGGGAGCTTTAGGCGCGAGAAACAAAGCCGAAACTAAGCTTGTAGAAGCTTCTGTAGCCGGGCCTTCGGACGCGGGTTCGATTCCCGCCGCCTCCACCAATTAAATAGCTAAAACGCGCGAGTCTTAACGGGCTCGCGCGTTGCTGTAAAAGCCGGGGTCAGGTCTTGAAATATAAGTTTTTAAAGATAATCTATTTTTATTACACTAAACATTTCTATGATATTCTGCATTTGCACAGTATTTATGCCTAATAAAGTGATATTTCAAGACCTGACCCCGTTAATAAGTGTTCGTTTATTAATAACAAGATTGGGTAAGCCAGGCAGTGCGAATCAAAAATTGGGGTCAGGTCTTGAAATGTTAAATAGAATGTGATAGATTTTCTACATGGCCAGACCACTACGTATTGAGTATCCTGGAGCAGTATATCACGTTACCTCTCGCGGTAATGCAGGGAATAATATATATAAAGATGATCAGGACCGTAAAACCTTTCTGAAAGTACTTACTGAAGCTGTTGAGAAGTGTAACTGGTATTGTCACGCCTATTGTTTGATGGATAATCATTATCACCTTCTCATTGAAACTCCCGAAGCTAACCTCTCATACGGTATGCGTCAGCTAAATGGCGTCTATACTCAACGTCATAACAGAAGGCATCGAAATGTCGGCCATATTTTTCAGGGAAGATTTAAATCTATATTGGTTGATAAAGAAAACTATCTCCTTGAGCTGAGTCGTTATATTGTGCTTAATCCTGTAAGAGCAAAGCTCGTAGAATCACCCGACCAATGGCCATGGGGAAGTTACCGAGCAACTGCAGGGCTTATCAAGGCTCCGGAATTTCTCTTAGTAGACTGGATCCTTGGCATGTTTGGGACCAACCGCCATGTTGCTCAAAAACGTTACCAACATTTTGTTAGACAAGGTATAAATGATAAATCTCCCATGGATGACCTTCAGGAACAAATAATAATAGGGGATAAAGCATTTGTTGATAAGGTCCAGGAAATTTTGAAAGACAAAAAAGACATAGTGGAAATTCCGCGAAATCAACGTTATGCAGGTAGGCAAAGCCTGTCGGAACTTTTTTCTGATATAGCCGATCTTACAAAAGAATTAAGAAACCAAAAGATTTCTAAAGCTCACCTGGAATATGGATATAGTTTGAAAGAAATTGCTGACTCTATTGGTGTTCACTATTCAACTGTAAGTAAGGTTGTGCGGGAAAAGAAAAAGTGATGATTCAAGACCTGACCCCACTACTCGTCAATAGGCGTAATAACCGACTGACTTATCTTCAAAAAGCGATATTCTGCCGGAAAAGGTTGGTTAGCAAAAGACCATCCGGTCAAGGATCCTTCAGTATTATTAGTTTTGTTGGCAATCGTCAGAGGTGTTGTTAACACTGTCTTAATAATATGATTGGACAGATCATAAAAAAGGAGCTCTATATTACTTACAATCATTTCGGTGACTGATGTTTTAAACTCTTCGAACAAACCTAAATCTGCAATATGCTTCGTCAATTTGTAGTCAAATAAGACAGAAACGATTAAGGCAGTCTCACCGGGTGGTGACAGTGAAGGGTCGCGTAAAGCAGGAATGGATATCTCATATGTATTTTGTTTGAAGAAGGTTTTAAGCCAGCCGAAAATTTTATCCCGGCTACTGGTAAAGGTCATCTGGTTGTCCATCAAAGTGGATAAAGAAATGCCGGACATACCCTCGGAAGTTGGAGTATAAAAAGCATGAGGTCCACTGATCGATTCAAACCTTTCCGGAGGCTGATCAACAATGATGTAGAGTGATAATACAGAATCAGCTCCTTTTTTTGTAGCCAAGAAATTCTGTTTTTGCTGTACTTTCTCTTTCAGTGGAGAGGATGGCCACTGCTCTGCATCGAGGCATTTGTATAGCGTATTTAGGTCTGCTGCCCAGATAAGTTGATTATATGTGACATTTTGTCCTTCTTTAAGCCAGACCTGCCTATTAGATGTATCAATATGGACGACTTCATGACCGTTGATTATCTGTCCCTGATTATCCTGGATTAATTCTACCATGCTATCAACGATTACTTGCGTTGATCCCCTGGGATACTGGTAATCCAGGTAAAGTGAAAAATATGATAATGCAAAGAAGGTTGGAGTATTTTCAAAAAAATGCTGGGTTATAATGTGGATTAACGACTCATTATCGGTGATTCTTCTTAAATGATCATTGATTGGTTCAAGCAGTTTCATTGCCTGGCGGATATTCAGGACAAACTTTACCATCCAAGGCAATAGTGTTTTAAGCATATAGGCGTAATCATATGGTTTTGACATAAACAATGGGTTTTCAATTCCGTAGAGCACATCCATATGCTCCATTACTTTCTTTATATCCTTCAAGATGTGATCAATTTCTTGCTGGTGTTCTGGGTATAGTTCCTTTAGCAGTGAACCATAGTCATCAATGCTTGATCTATCTTTAAAAGTTACAGATTTATTCCCAACAGTTATTTTGATAGGATTGGGTAATAATTCAATATTGAGTCCAAGCTGTTCCATCATTGGTATAAAAACACCGGAATTGATGATACCCCCGGCAGCCGGATTTAGACAAAAAAGCTGCTGAGGTTAGCCCGGCGATGCAGGCACCAACAATTATGACATCGTATGATTGTTTTGGTTGCTTAATAATATCTCCACCCTGGATTCTGCATAATGATAATTAGTTTTAAAAAGACTATGCAAGATCAAAGCGATCGGCATTCATTACCTTATTCCATGCACTGACAAAATCTTGGACAAACTTTTCTTTAGCGTCATCACTTGCGTAGACTTCTGCGATAGCCCTCAATTCAGAATTTGAGCCGAAGATAAGATCAACTCTGGTGCCTGTCCACTTCAGTTTGCCTGTTACGCGATCATATCCTTCGAATACATCCTCGTCTTCAGCAGTTGCCTTCCAAACCGTACCCATGTCGAGCAGGTTTAAAAAGAAATCGTTGGTCAGGCTTTCAGGGTTTTTCGTGAACACACCATGTTGAGATTTGTTATAGTTAGCGTTTAGAACCCGCATACCACCGATCAGTACGGCCATTTCAGGAGCGGTTAACCCCAGAAGCTGAGCCCGGTCAACCATCATCTCTTCTGCAGTAACCGCATACTTAGCTTTGCTGAAGTTGCGGAATGCATCGGCTTTCGGTTCAAGTACCTTGAATGCTATTTGATCAGTCAGTTCCTGTGTTGCATCTGTACGGCCTGGAGCAAATGGAACTGTAACCTCAACCCCGGCGATTTTAGCCGCTTTTTCGATGCCGGCGCAACCAGCCAATACTATCAAATCAGCTAGTGACACTTTCTTATTTCCTGTCTGTGCATTATTGAAATCACCCTGGACTTTTTCAAGCGTCTTTAATACTTTTTCCAGCTGTTCAGGCTGATTCACCTGCCAATCCTTCTGCGGAGCAAGACGGATACGCGCCCCGTTTGCACCGCCGCGTTTGTCTGAACCACGGAAGGTAGATGCAGAAGCCCAGGCCGTGGTAACCAGTTCAGGAATCGATAGCCCAGAGTCAAGAATCTTGGCTTTGAGATCAATCATATCTTTTTCGTTGATCAGCTCATGATCGACTGCGGGTACCGGGTCCTGCCAGATTAACTCCTCTTCCGGAACTTCCGGTCCCAGATAGCGTGCACGTGGGCCCATATCACGGTGGGTCAGCTTGAACCAGGCCTTGGCGAAGGCATCGGCAAATTCGTCAGGATTTTCAAGAAACCGCTTGGCGATTGGTTTGTATACAGGATCCATCTTTAAAGAAAGATCGGCCGTGGTCATGATCGTTGTCACTTTTTTCGAGGGATCATGGGCAGCCGGCGCCAGATCTGCATCATCAGGGTCAACCGGTACCCATTGCCATGCACCGGCAGGACTCTTGACGAGATTCCAGTCGTATTTGAAGAGAATTTCAAGGTAACTGTTATCCCATTTTATCGGGTTAGATGTCCAGGCGCCTTCTATACCGCTGGATATTGTATCGCCGCCCTTACCGCTACCCATACTGTTTTTCCAGCCGAGCCCCTGATCTTCGATACCTGCCGCTTCAGGTTCCGGGCCTACATTTTCAGGGTTGCCTGCACCGTGGCATTTGCCAAAGGTATGACCTCCGGCTACCAAAGCAACAGTTTCTTCATCGTTCATAGCCATACGGGCAAAAGTTTCACGAACATCTTTGGCGGAAGCTAATACATTTGGTTCTCCGTTTGGTCCTTCCGGGTTTACATAGATGAGACCCATTTGTACGGCAGCCAGTGGATTTTCAAGATCCCGCTCACCGCTGTACCGCCTATCTCCGAGCCACTCATCCTCGGCGCCCCAGTACACATCTTCTTCCGGTTCCCAGACGTCTTCACGCCCACCGGCAAAGCCGAATGTTTTGAAGCCCATTGACTCCAGGGCAGCGTTGCCTGCCAGAATCATCAGATCCGCCCAGGAGATTTTTTTCCCGTACTTCTGCTTGATCGGCCAGAGCAGTCTTCGGGCTTTGTCTAGATTGATGTTGTCAGGCCAGCTATTCAGGGGAGCAAACCTTTGTGTTCCCGACCCTGCGCCTCCTCGGCCATCACCCATCCGGTATGTACCTGCACTGTGCCAGGCCATGCGGATCATCAGCCCTCCGTAATGGCCATAATCAGCAGGCCACCAATCCTGCGAATCGGTCATAAGATCGTTTAAATCTTTTTTAACAGATTCCAGATCGAGTTTTTTGAATTCTTCAGCATAGTTAAAATCTTCACCCATGGGGTTTCTTGATTTAGGGTTTTGGTGAAGCATCTTGAGGTTCAGTTGGTTGGGCCACCAGTCCCTGTTTGTCGTGCCGCCACCGGCAACTCTTCTTTTGGTCATTCCGGTTACCGGACATTTTTTTTCTTCATTCATGGAATTAACTCCTTTCAGTCATTATTAATTATACTTGAAAGGCATTTTGGACAAACACCTTTAAAATATACATTCCTGTCAAAAACTTTGAATCCGGTTAATTCTTTAGTATCGATTAAATCAACTTTTATGCTGAAGTTGAATATAGAACCACATTCTTCGCATTTAAAATGCCCATGGGTCTCAGTTATGATGTCATAACGTGTTTCGTTCTCTTCGATTGTTAATACCTGCACCAGGCCGGCTTCAAGAAATAAATTCAGCGTATTATAGATAGTAGTTTTTGAAATGGTAGGAATTTCAGATTGCAGGTCTTTGAATATCTGATCTACCGTAGGATGGCACGAATTTTTTATTAAGTATTCAAATATTTTGATCCGCTGAATAGAAGGTCGTATATTCTTATCTTTCAATGTGTTAGATAGATCCTTATATAAAGCTTTCATATGCAGCCTCAACGCCAATTATTTTAAATATTTAGTATTTGTAATGAGTGTTAAATAAAACTTACTACAAATAATATGCACTGTCAATTAAATTTGCTTATTAGATTTCTATTTGCTATAATACCGTTGCATGGGCGTGTAGCTCAGTTGGGAGAGCACTTGGCTCGCATTCAAGAGGTCAGGGGTTCGAATCCCCTCACGTCCACCAGGTAAGGGTTTTCGGGCATTGTAAACCGCCTGAAAACCTTTGTCATAACGGCAGAATGGAGGTAATTTTTAGATGAAGAAAAGTAAGCGAAAGCATCCTCTTTACAATATAATTCTTGCAGTTTTATTTATTGCTTTAACAGCCTTTGTTACAGCCTGTGGTGAAGATGAGGTTGTCGTCGAGGGTGCAATATCAGTTCCTGATGACTTTTCTACAATTCAGGAAGCAATTGATGCTGCAGAAGATGGCGATGTAATTTTGGTTCGACCGGGCACATATAATGAAAGCATTAACTTCAACGGGAAAAATATCACTATTCGCAGTGTTGATCCCGATGATCCGGAAGTTGTAACAGGAACAATTATTGATGGAAACGGTGTCGATTCTGTTGTAACCTTCGAAAGCGGAGAAAACGAAAACGCCGTTATCACCGGTTTTACTATCACCGGTGGAAGTGGAAATATGGAAGTTTTGGAATTTGAGATAGAAGGTGAGATGCAGCAGATTCCTTCTTTTTACGGTGGAGGAGTTATAGTTTTAAATGGCGGTTCACCTACGATAAGCAAAAACATTATTACCAATAATGTGGCCGAGCGTGGTGGCGGAGTTCTGATATACGGCTCAAGTCCGGTTATCACCGGCAACCGGATCCACGACAATATCTCAACCGGCGGCGGCGGTGGAATCTTCCTAGCCTATGCGTCAGCAACGATCACTGATAATGAAATTACCAGCAATTCTGCCGGCCGAAGCGGTGGAGCTGTAGCAATCAGCGGTGAAGGAGACGCTCATACAATTTTCGAAGGAAATTCGATTACCGATAACCGAGCTGAAAACGGTGGAGCATTTTCAATCTTTGAGGCAAGCCCGGATATTAATAATAACAGTGTAATTAACAATAGCGCCACCCAGGTTGGCGGTGGTTTTTACATGATCATGTCTTCTCCGACACTAATCGGAAATGATATCTCAGATAACCAGGCAGGACCATCCGGTGGAGGAGTTGCTATTTATTTCGAATCTTCTCCGCTTCTGCAGGATAATCTTATTATCGGCAATAACGCAACGGCCGGGGGAGGCATTTCAATTTTTATTAATTCATCTCCTGTTCTTGAAGGTAATACTATATCTGATAACCGGGCCAGCATTGGTGGCGGTGTGGTTATTAATGAATCCTCCAATCCTGAATTCTCGAACAATGAGATATCGGAGAATTTCGTCGAGCGCAGTGGTGCAGGAGTATATATCCAGGCATCGAATCCTGTATTTAACGGAAACATATTCAGGAATAACGAGGCAAGGCGAAACGGCGGTGGATTGTTAGCTCTTCTGGATGCAGTGGTTACTTTATCCAGCAATACTTTTGACAGCAACCGGGCCAGTGAAGGTGGTGCAGTGCATCTCTCTGAAGGAGCGACCCTGCAGATAGGTGATCCCGATGATAATACGTACCAGGGCAATATCCCCGGGGATATTCACCAGGAATAAGCAATTAAATAGTTTAAAAATGATTGAGATATAAATTTTGCAGATTCATAACATTGATAGGCTGCCAGGTAGTACCAGGCAGCCTATAACTTACGACATCACTATCTTGAATGATTAAAAATATACTAAAAGTTAGGTAATGATATCATGAAAAAGTTTGTCTACGGTTTAAAGCCGGGTTTATTAATATTGATCGTGAATGTTGTTTTATGGTCACTTTTAATTACCGGATGTTCGTATGCTGATGACAATCAAGCTGTTCTTGATTCCAAGGCTGAACCTGAAATAGGAGAGGAAGTGGGTTTAGTGGAACAAAATAGGGATTTTGATAAATATGCAATACCCCCTCTTGAGTTTACAATCCCCGAAAATTTGGAAACTGCAACTTTTGGGTTGGGGTGATTTTGGGGCCCCGATGCCCAGTTCGGGCAGATCAAGGGTGTATACAGGACGAGAGTTGGTTATGCAGGCGGAGTTTATGAGAACCCAACATATCAGAATCTGGGAGACCATACCGAAACTATACAGATTGACTATGATCCTTCGGTTGTCAGTTACGAAGATTTAATCAAGATATTCTGGGAAAACCATGACCCGACAATTCCTTGCTGGTCAAGACAATATATGTCGTTGATTCTTTATCATAATGATGAACAGGAAAGGATTGCTCTGGAAAGCAAGGCACTGATAGAAAGTGAAACAACCGGGGATGTAAATACAGAAGTAGCACCGCTTACAAACTTCTACCTTGCCGAAGATTATCACCAGAAATATTACCTTCAGGGAGTGCCCGAACTTATTAGAGAAATCAGGGCGCTTTTTCCGGACTTCAGCAGTTTCGTAAACTCGACAACAGCAGCCCGTCTTAATGGTATTATTGGTGGATATGGTGATAAAGATTTGATAAGTGAAGAAATCGAAAGTTACGGCCTCTCAGAAGAAGGTAAAGAGCTTCTAATGCTAATCGCCAGGTAAAATGATATAAATTATATTTCTATGTGCACCGCTAATTCAAAAGATTAAGTGGTGTTTTTTATTATAAACAAAATATAATAAATATTTGATATATTTCAAAATATAAGATATAAATTATGTTAGAAACCCCGGGGAGGTTAAGTATGTATTACAAGGGTGAGGAGATTGAACAACCAGAGAATGATACGATTGTTCATGTATTTGCACGCTGGGCAACCGATTTCCCTGAAACTACAGCACTGATTGAAAAAAGAGGAGAAAGCTGGCATAAAATCAGCTGGCGGGAATATGGCGAAAAAGTTTTGAACATTGCCTGCGGATTACAGGCTTTGGGAATTGAAAAGGGTGACAGAGTTGCCATATTCTCAGAGAATCGTGTTGAATGGACATATGCTGATATGGGAATTCTTGCTGCCGGGGCAGTATCCGTGCCCATTTATGCCACAAGTGCTGCTGAACAGGTTCTATACATACTTAATCATTCATCATCTAAAGTTATATTCGTGAATTCAAAGGAACAGTTGGAGAAGGTTAATTCAATCCTTCCGCAGATGCCGGGCCTTGAAAAGGTAATCTCATTTAATTTCTATTCCGGGGAAGATATATTTGATCTTAGCTTTGAAGAATTCCTGGATTTAGGCCGAAAATATCAGCGGACAAATGCATTGACCTATAACGATTTATGTTCTTCGCTCAGCCTTGAGGATATCAATGCAATTATGTATACATCCGGGACGACCGGACCGCCTAAAGGCTGTCTCCTGTCACATGGTAATATAATTTATATATGTCAGAGTGTTTCTTACCTGCTTCCGCTGGATAAAGACGATCTTGTTCTATCATTTCTGCCCCTGGCGCATTCTATGGAAAGGCATGGTGGACAATTTCTCAGCATCTATTTTCGTTTGCCTACTGCCTATTCAGCAAGCCTTGATACGGTAAGGACAGATTTAATAGAAGTTCAACCTACCTGGTCCAGGGCAGTTCCCCGCTTTTTTGAAAAAGCATACAATCGAGTTCAGGCTGCAGTTCAAGATTACAGCCCGGTTAAAAAGAAAATATTTAACTGGGCGCTTAAAGTAGGGAAAGAATCAAATATTTATCGCCAGGATGGTAAAAAGCTTCCACTCCTTTATGGATTCAGGTATAAAATTGCCGATCGCTTGGTTTACCGTAAAATTAAAAAGCTTATGGGTGGCCGTATGCGCTTTTTCATATCAGGTGGAGCTCCACTGGCAAGAGAGATCATAGAATTCTTTTCTTCGCTGGGTTTACTAATAGCCGAAGGTTATGGCCTTACAGAATGTACGGTCGTATGTTCCATCAATCGTCTTGATCATTACCGGTTTGGAACAGTCGGGCTTCCCATTCCCGGAGCTGAAATAAAGATAGCTGCTGACGGGGAAATCCTGATCCGTTCACCGGGTGTACTAAAAGGCTACTATAAGAATGAAGCAACCACAAGGGAAGCTATTGATGCCGAGGGTTGGTTCTATTCAGGAGATATCGGGTATTTCAATGAAGAAGGGTTTTTGGTGATCAGTGATCGTAAAAAGGATATGATCATTACCGCCGGTGGTAAAAATATCACGCCACAGAACCTGGAGAATGCATTAAAAACACACCCACTGATCAGTCAGGTATTGGTTTACGGTGATGCTAAGCCATACCTGGTAGCTTTAATTACTCTTGATGAAGAATCACTGCCGGAACAAGCTCCCAGATTTGGCATTGATCTAAAACAAACTAAAAGGCCGTCAGAGAATAAAGAGCTTTATAGGGTTGTTGAACAGTATGTTGCCGAGAAGAACAGTGAGTTTTCCCGGGCAGAGCAGATCAGAAAGTTTGTAATTCTTGATGCCGATTTCAGCCAGGTACTTGGGGAAATAACGCCGACTCAAAAGGTCAAACGGAAAGCAATCACCGTACGCTATTGCGATGTTCTGGAAAGCCTCTATAGCGATTTGTAAGATATATTATAAAAAGGTGGGTTACATTGCAGTTGTGCTATAATGAACCTGATCTAATTTCGATTAAGTAAGTATAAAGATGGGGACGTAGCTCAGCGGGAGAGCGCTTGATTCACATTCAAGAGGTCGGAGGTTCAATACCTCTCGTCCCCACCAGGTGATATGTATGGATGTGCTTTCCTATTTATTAAACATCCTATCTATCGTTACAAACTCATAACCTTCATTCTGCAGAAATTCAATAAGTTCTGGTAAAACCGTGATTGTATTGCTTCGATCTCCACCCGCCGAATGCATTAATATAACAGCACCTTCATGGTGATATCGCTTGATTCGATCGAGGATTTTTCCAGGGCTGTTCTGGGTATCTGACCAGTCAAAAGTTTCAATTGACCAGTTAACAATAATCATGCTTTCTTCACACAGCACCTTGATCTGTTCGTCTGTTACAACCCCGTAAGGGGGACGAAAATAGGCTGGCCTGAATCCTAAAATTTCTTCAAATATTTGCTGGGTTTTAATTACCTGCTTTTGATGCGCTTCCTCTACTTTGAGATATCTGAAATCCGGGTGGGAATAGCTGTGATTACCAACAGCATGTCCTTCATCGACAATACGTTTGGTCATTTCCGGATTAAGCTCCATATTTTGTCCCAGGAGGAAGAATGTCGCTTTAACATTACACTCTTTTAAAACGTCCAGTATCCCCGGTGTATACCTGCCATCGGGGCCATCATCAAAGGTAAGGGCTATTTGCTTCTTGTTCGATGGTGAATGTAAATAAAAGCATTCAGGAAATTTACGGGCCTGATTTTCTACCGTCTCCTTAAATTCAATTAAAATTGAATCCAAAAATTCATTTCTTAAGATCTGATCCTGAACTGGTTCCTGCTCAGATACATCAGGCATTGGGCTGACTCCTATATTTTGTTCACCTGGTGATGTCAAGAGTTCAGTTTGGATTTCTGGTAGTGTTTCACTGATTGGTAATTTACTGCAGCTGGTTGTGAAGAAACAAATTGCAGGAATTAGCAATAAGATTAACATGTACAAAAATTTTTTATACAGCCTAATCCTCTCCATAAGGCGATAAAGCCTGCAGTACTTGTGATTAATCATATTATAGCATTTTCTTGCCGGAATTAATTTAGTGGGCAGTGCATGAAGGGGTTTGCTATTGAAAAGTATCAATCAAACCAAGAGAAAAACGCATAAGTAAAGCTATATCAAGAACATTAATAAGCCCGTCGCCGTTCACATCGGCATTTATTTGCTGAGCTTCATCAAGGATTGCTAAGCCTACTACATAACGGGCTACCAGCGCAACATCATTTACGGTTACCTTGCCATCACCGGTTAAGTCTCCTTTTCCTAACATCATGAAATATGCAATAGCAGTTTTATTTTCATTGATAGTTACCCTTACTTTAATATCTTTAATAGTGCTGTTACCGATCTGCCACCGGTCAAACCTCCACCCTGCATCCGGTTTAGCAGTTAATTCTAGCTTGTCATCCTGGTTGTATGTATATAATCCCGGTGCAGGGTTGGTGGTTCCATTCCCTTTAACGACAACTGTCAGTGAAAATAAATTGGCAGGTGCAGGTGCAGACACGACGGGTGGATTGGATGTCGGTGGATATGATACTGGAGGATTCGTTGTTGGCTGAGATGGTGATTGCGGTGTCGGCTCAGGGCTGGGAACTGGCGTGGGAGTTGGGCTCGGTAACGGCTCATCGAGCAAATCTTCGTTAAAAATAGCTGTTACATCTGTATCTTCATCTATATCGATTGTTACAGAAAGTGCTGTATCTTCAACATCATTAATAACCCATTTCTGGAAATGCCAGTTATCCACTTCGATTGCATTGAGGCT
The DNA here is from genome assembly GCA_033549065.1 of Bacillota bacterium. Lineage (NCBI taxonomy): Bacteria > Bacillati > Bacillota > Bacillota bacterium. The sequence continues at coordinate 78,653 of JAWSUE010000004.1, read as the reverse complement.
AATTTCACTGCCTTCTTCAACAGTATATGTTCCGGCAGCAGGTTCTGTAATACCCTGACCGATTATTTGTATTGTCAGTACATATTCTTCGGGCCCTTCAGGTTCTTCGGGATTGGGATTGTCCGGGTTTTGGCCGACTGAATCAGGATTTTCTATGAATACTGCAGTTGCTGTTATATCACTATCCATATTGATAAGCAGTGCCGATTCACTAGTTTCTTCGTCATCGATAATCCATTTATCAAAGGTCCAATTTTGATCTGCTGTTGCAGATAAATTTACTAAGGTATTTTCTTCATATCTATATGTGCCGGGAAGGGGATCTGTCATGCCTTCTCCTTCAATGGAAACCAGCAAACTGTACTCAACAGGTTCAACTGTAATCGTGACTTCCTTTCCAGCTGACCATGAAGATAGCTTAGTTGTTTCAGTTGCACAGCGAGCTTGTGAGCGGACCTGATAGGTGCCCGGAACGCTCCATATTATTTCTGAACTCAGCGAACTGCTCCAACCGGAATATCTGTCGTCTCCCCAGTCAAATCGGTATTCAACAGGGTGGCTGTTTGAGCAGGAGGCACCAGTTTCTATGCTATAGATATAAGTTGTCTCTGTAAAACCGCTGTCAGGTCCTGAAGGAAGGGGGGGGACAGAAATGGCACAGTCAATAGGCGATAACTGCCAGTTCAAAACGATATTCCCGGTAGCGCCCAACCATCCGTCAACAGCAATCTTGTAGCTATTTCCACTATTGGCATTGAAGCCGACCCTGCTCTGACGGGTTCCACCATAATCATCATTTGAAGCAATTTCAGTTAAACTTGATACAGTATTGCCGGTATATACAGCCAGTACAGTATCATAGTTGCTGCCAAAAGTTGTGATTTCTGCAAAACCTGACTGCGGGGCAACCCATTCCCACCAAACGGAACGGCCTCCTCCTGACCTGGCGTGGATTGGTTCTCCAGGTTCACTGGTAGAATTGATATTCGTACCTGTTGTTTGCCCGCTCAAGCCGTTGATCAGATAACGGTCGGCAAAATTGTCATTGTTTTCGATAACCGTACCTGAAGTTCCATAAATATGGTGTATGCCCGCAATATCAACTTCATGCAGGTACCGCTGCAGGCCGGTCATTCTGTAGTACATAATTGATCCTTCCACTGAAGAATGCTCCAGGCAGAGCCAATGGCCAAGCTCGTGGAGAGCAACGGTCTGGACATCATAATAAGCATAGCCATTTGTATACCAACTATACCTGGTATTGAACACGATATCCGTTTCCAATATCCGCTTATTCTGATCGTACCAGATTGTAGCGGTAGCCAGGGCGCCCGTATTAAGATCGCCCCAGAGTATTTCGTTTATATTATTTTTTGATGCTAAACCAATGCGTGAGTGTGTTCCGTCATACCTGAAGGTAAAGTTTGCACCGGCATTATTCCAGGTGCCTGCGGCAGCCTGGATATGTTGATTCCGATCACTCGTAGATGCATTTATTTTGTAAGGAACTACCGGTGAAGATCCCGGCCAGCGCACACCGCTATAGGTATAATCGTAGCCATTTACATAGTCGGTTTCTACTTCAGTCAGATCAAGATTTAGCTGTGAATGCCCTTTGACAGCTATCGTTTTGATCTCTTCTTTTAATATTTCTACCGGGATGCCCCTGGATTTATTGCCTTTTACTTCAAACTTACCCTGGAAACTTCCAAAAACATCGTATGTCTTTGGCTGGATCTGCCTGCGCGGTAGTATTTGTCCGGGGCGTTCATTGAGGAAAAAAACCGCTGTTTCTCCCGGTTTGAAATTTGGATTATCCGATACAAACTGGGTAATTCCATCAACATTTCCACCGGGAACAATTATACTTACAGTATTACCAGTGGTTACGCCACTTATTAATTCTTCCACAATAACAGTTACAGTACTGTATATGCTGGTATAATCCTCATTCCACTGGCTCGATATTTCTTCAACCGTTCCCAATATTACAGAGTCAGCCTCAGTTGAGAGTTCTTCCAGACTCAGTTCGACCATTACAGCATGAGCCATCCCGGCCGGACCAAATGTAATTAAAATGGCCAGCAAAGCAGCAAGTAAATATTGCTTTTTTTGATTCTTATTAAACATATGCATCCTCCATGAGAGGATCAGACCATCATAGAAAAGACCAAAAAACCCGCCTAATTTCCAGACGGGACCGGTTTATTGCTATTCAAACCGGCAGCTGGCTGGCATCAGCATAAAAATGCTCTTAGCCCCTGTAGTTTTGCGTCGCCACTTTTCAGCAGTTTTGCCTTTTCATTCCTGAATATTAACATTATGCCATTTTATGCTGTAAAAGTCAAACTTTTTTGAAACGTTTCATTATGGAGCAATCACTGTGCTATAATGGGTTTGAAGTGCAATTTTGCAGCAATTTCTGATATTAACAGGAGTAATAAATGGATCGAAAAACTGGCCTGATTTTGAACTTGGGCAAATATGGAGGATACACGGCAGTCCTCTGGGTTTCGGTAATTACTGAAGGGATATCTTTTAAGGGTCCCTTTCTGCCGTTTTTGATTATATTTACACTTGACAATATCAGGACTTTTTACCTTGATAATAAGTATCCAGCATATAGTATCCCCAGTCTATACATACAGCTCCTGGCAGCTTATATCTTTATATTCATGGATGGGACTTCTGTCGGTGGCATTTTACTGATTATTTTAATTGCCGAAAGTCTCCTGGCTTACAAAAGCCCCACGGGAGAATATATTTTTATTTTTGCGATCACCGGGTTCATTGCTGTCAGTGCAGCCGGATTTTACTGGAGGAACACCTTAAATTGGGATAATATGGCAGTAATTATGATCAATGCACTCTTCTTTCTTTTTGCCTATGCTGTCAGCTACCTTGCCAGAAGGCAAACCGAAGAACGGGAGCGAGCTGAAGCAGCCCTGGAACAGCTGGATCGCTCCCGTGCAGACCTTGAGAAAGCATACCTGAAGCTTATGGAAGTGAGCAAAGAACGAGAACAACTTGCTGCTGTTGAAGAAAGGACCCGTATTGCACGGGAGCTTCATGATACTCTGGCTCATACGCTGACGGCGATAATTGTCACCCTTGAGGCAGGGAAGAAGCTGGTAATCCGGGAGCCACAAAAAGCCCTTGATGAGTTGAAGAAAAGCCAGGAGCAGGCCCGAAAGGGACTTGAAGAAGTGCGCCTGACCGTAAAGTCATTACGTTCAGATCCTGTTGAAACGCTGGGCTTCCCAGATGCCCTGAAGGGCTTGATCCGTGATTATGAAGGAAGTGGAGTTTCAATACTGTTAAATATCGAAGACGGAATTGAATTGCCAGAGAATGTTGAACTTGTTATTTACAGAATTGCCCAGGAAAGCATTACGAATGGTATTCGCCACGGACAGGCTTCAACTATAAAGATTAACTTACAGCAACTGGAACGGAAACTACTGCTCGAAATTGAAGATAACGGAAAGGGAAACACAGAGTTGCAAGAAGGATACGGACTGCAGGGAATTCGTGAACGGGCGGCAACAATCGGTGGCGATGTTTCTTTTACGAATTTACAGCCTCAAGGGTTTTTGGTTCGAATGTTACTGGAGGATTTCAAGGTATGAGAGGTAAGATAAAAATTATAGTTGCTGATGATCAACAGCTGATGCGGGAAGGTCTGCAGACTATCATTGATCTGGAGGAAGATCTGACTACTCTTGGCACAGCTGCGAATGGCAGGGAAGCGCTTAACTTATGTCGACAGCTAGGGCCGGATATAGTCCTGATGGATATCCGGATGCCCGAAATGGACGGTGTTGAAGCAACCAGGTATATAGCTGAAGAGTGCCCTGATACAAAAGTTATTATCCTGACAACCTTCGATGATGACGAACTGATAATCAAAGCTATGCAGGCCGGGGCAAAAACATTTTTGCTCAAAGATTTACCATCGGAAAAACTTTTTGAAACAATCAGGGTAACTCACAAGGGCAATATAATGCTCCAGCCCGAGATTGCTGCCAAGCTAGTTGGCAGGGCTGCTGGTTCTGAAAAAATTGATACAGCAAAAGTTACTGCATTGGAAAATGATTTATTAACCAAGCGAGAAAAAGAGATACTCAGCTTAATGGCTGATGGATTAAACAACAGTGATATAGCGTCCAAGCTTTTTTTAAGCGAAGGAACTGTGAAAAACCAGGTTAGTGTAATCTACAGCAAACTCGGAACCAACGACCGTACGCAGGCAGTACTGCTGGCCCTGAATAAATACCTGATCTAGATAAAAGAATTTCTTCTTTGTTTCGTCTAATACAAACATGACTGCAGTAATATTAGTCAGTGACTATTTAATGACCGCAGTTACTGTTTTGCTGAAGATTCAGGGATTATTATATAGAAAAACAAGCCCTAAAGGAGAGATTGGAAATGAGTAAATCGGTAAAAGGCGGTATTATTTTAATAGTTGCAGGTATTGTCTTGTTACTAAGCCAATTAGGTGTAATACCCGGACAGATTTTTCTATTCATGCTTGCCCTGGGATTTATTGCAACCTATGTTTTACTTGGCGGACGAAAAGAATATGGGAATGTCGGTTTTCTAATTCCGGGAACTGTGCTGCTGGCAGTTGGTATCTTTGCTTCTCTCACTGTAGCTCCGGCTGACGGAGTAGTGAGTGCAGCATATTTCTTTCTGCTTCTCGGATTAAGTTTTTTTGCGGTTTTGCTTGTCCACACTATGTGGTTCAAAGAGCTCGATCATGGAGGACGGTTCTGGCCCTTATACCCGGCTATAGGACTTTTTCTCTTTGCCGGTTTTATTGGTTTTGCCGAATCAGGCCGTTGGGTTGATTATCTGAGTTACCTGAACTATTTATGGATCGTTGGTCTTATTGTTGTTGGCATCTGGATGATTGCCAAGAGCACTAAAAGCAAAAAAGAATCCTGACTCAGGATGATTTGAAAACCTGTTGTATAATACTATTAAAAGTAAGCAGCGAATATGAACCTACCCTGGTGATTTCGCTGCTTTTATCTCTTAGCTGCAGAGCTTCTTTCATTGTATCTTTACGGGGAAGGTTATCTGCGGTTAACTGTAGAAGTTACCTGAGTCTTATAGGTTAATTAGGTTATTGGAGGAGGAATTCCTGATATGTCCGGTTCCACCCTATTGATCATCGCCATTATATTTGTAATAAATCTGGTGCTGATCGCTGTTGCTATTACCGATCTGATGCAGCGCAAGAAGGTAAAGTATATATCGAAAGCCGGTTGGATCGTGATCATAGCAGTGATCATTTTTGGATCAGTTATTTATCTCCTTCTCGGCCGTGGTCAGGAGTAACCTTATGTTTATAGCAGATAGGAAGCTGTTGCTTATTGATGACAGAGATTATCCCAATAGATAAACATACATCTCTTTACATATGGGCACCTGGAGCATTGGTCGGTAGTGAGCTTTTACAGACCAGAGACATCCTTATTAAAATCGAAAATGGTATAATTTCTTCACTTCAAGCCATCTCCTATGAAAAATTACCGGTCCATGTTTACCATTCTCCCAACCTGTTTTCTTTAGAAAGAGGGCAGGTTCTAATGCCGTCATTAATTGATGCCCATGTTCATCTGGCACTGGGAGGCGATGGTCTCAGTACTGCGCTGGAAATGTGGAGAACCCCTGAAGGATTCAAGGTTCATATTATCAAAGCTTTGGAGAATACCGCCAGGGCTGGGGTTGGTGTAGTTAGGGATGGTGGGGATAGCAGGGGATTTAATCTTCATTTCAGGGATTATTTTAGTAAAAGAAAAGAAGTTTTACCTCAAATTGTTGCTACTGGCGAAGCCTTACGCAGAAAAGAAGGCTATGGTTCTTTTCTGGGTCATGGCTACGATTCTCCTGAAGAAATCCCTTTTGTAATCGAGAGACTTTCAGATTCCGGTATTGATCAGTTAAAGATTGTACTTTCCGGTGTTGTAAGTTTTAACTCTTATGGTTCTGTTGAAGGTAAATTGATGCCCTTTGATGAGTTGCAGGCCATTATTGGCTATGCAAACAAAAAAGGGCTTAAAACTATGGCCCATGCCAGTTCAGACGAAGCAGTAGAGTTGGCTGTTCAGGCTGGAGTAGATTCGGTAGAACACGGCTACTTTGTTAAAACAGAAACGCTAAAAAAGATGGCAGATAAGCAGGTTAGTTGGATACCCACGGTAATTCCGGTTGCTGCTCAGGCCCGTAATTGGAACCGTTCAAATTGGAGCATGGATGAAGTTGAAACAATAGAAAAAATATGTGAAGAGCAGGTCCAAAAAATTGAACTTGCATTCAGATTGGGAGTCCCCCTTGGTATGGGAACTGACTCAGGTGCACCTGGCGTTAAACATGGAGAGGCTATACTGGAAGAGATCAAGCTCTATGTTGATAGCGGGATTCCGGTAGGAGAAGTATTAAAGATAGTGACGTCTGGTAATGCTTCTCTTGTTGGCCTCGGGAGTAATATTGGGACCATTGCCAGGGGCATGAAACCGGCACTTATGGTTATTAATGGTGACCCCCTTCAGGAGTTGGATTCATTAAAAAATGTTGAGCGAATGTTTATTCCAATAGGCAAATAAAAGGATTCGGAGGAGATAATATGGCTGAAAAATTATTAATCATTGGCGCCGGTATGGCAGGTCTCTCGGCAGGGATTCATGCCAGAAGAAACGGTTTTGATGCAGAGATATTTGAAATGCATAACCTACCGGGTGGATTATGTACTGCCTGGGAGAGAAAAGGATTTACTTTTGATGGGTGTATTTCCTGGCTGACTGGTTCCGGTGATGGAAGCCAGTTTAACCGCCTTTGGCGGGAAGTAGGCGCTCTGGAGGATACGGAGATTATCGATCATGATATTTTTATGAGCGTTGAAGGAAGTGGAGGTAGAATCCTTCACATCTATTCTGATCTGGACAGACTGGAAGAACATCTAATTGAATACGCGCCTGATGATTCAGATATAATTAAAGATTTAATTGACGGCGCGAGGACAATGGCCGGGCTGGAATTTCCCCTGGAAAAACCGGATGAATTGATCAAAGCATGGCATATCCTCATGATCCTGATCAAAATGATGCCCATGTTTAAGGTGTCAGGCAAATTTGCCAGAGTAACCATTGCTGATTATTTAAAACAGATCAAGGCTCCCTTTCTGAGAGAAGCCCTGGAATTGATAATGCCAACTCGCTATTCCATGATAGGTTTGATCACAACCCTTGCTTCCTTTCATAACCGGGATGCCGGTTTCCCTCAAGGGGGATCCCTGCAATTTGCCCGCTCGATAGAGAAGTATTTTATAGATCTCGGAGGGGCAATAAATTATCGTAAAAAAGTTCGAGAAATTATTATAGAGGAAGGACAGGCAGTAGGTTTACTTCTTGAAGATGGCTGTGAGGTAAAAGGCGATATAATAATATCCGCAGCTGATTTGCATCATACAGCATACGAATTGCTGAAAGGCAAATATCTCACTCCTTTAATCCGGGATAGTTTTAATAAATTGCCGATATATACATCTGTTCAGGTTTCCATGGGTGTTAACTGTGATTTGTCTTCTGAAGATAAGAAGCTGGCTGTCAAATTGGATAACCCGATTAAGTTGGGAAGTGAAGAGAATAAATATCTTTATATTACTAACCATTTTTATGATCCAAGTCTGGCTCCTTCAGGAAAAACCTTTGTATCTGCTGTCCTCTATTCTGATTACGATTACTGGCATGCAGATTCGCAAAATAAAATACGCTACCGCGATAAGAAAGAAAAACTGGCGCAGCAGGTAGTAAAATTGGTAGAAAAGCGATTTCCTGCAGTCAGGGGAAATATCGAGGTGGTAGATGTTGCAACTCCGGCTACATATAACCACTATACCAATGTCTATAAAGGGGCTTATATGGCCTGGATTGTTCCTCCGGCAACCGGGCGCTTCAAGATCCCAAAGAAAATGCCCGGGTTGAGAAATTTTTATCAGATCGGACAGTGGGTAGAGCCTCCATCCGGATTACCCGGTTCGATGTTAACGGGACGCCATGTTGTTCAAATTATTTGCCATGACCTGAAAAGACCATTTAAAATCAGACTTTAGTTTTACTGAAAATCATTCACAGGTACCTTTGTTCGTTCAGGGAGTTTCGTTAATCTGGTCATGAAATATTAAAAGTGCTAATATAGAAAGCTGGAGGTAGTTAACTATGACCGGAGCTGATAACCTGAAAATATTTTCTGATGATCCGGCTCGTGAGGCATTTTTAAATCATCCGCCGGGGAAACTGATTCTGAGGAATTCTCTACCGGCGGTTGCTTCAATGCTTTTCATGGCCTGCTACCATATAGCAGATGCCGTTATGGTTGGTAGAAGCCTGGGTCCGGAGGCGCTGGCTTCAGTTAATATTCTTTATCCAATACTGGCCTTTTTTATCGGCCTGGCGGTTATGATCGGTGTTGGCGGTAACGCCAGGGTTGCTGTTTTGCAGGGTGCAGGGAAAACAATCATGGCCAGAAGAGTTTTGGGATTGGTTGTAACACTGGGCACCATCCTTGGTGTTACGGGCAGTGTAATTGTGATTTTTGCCTATCCGGTAATACTGGATCTGCTCGGCACATCAGGGTCACTTGGGGTGATGGCAGGAGAATACCTTTTGACCATCTATCCCTTTTTTACTACAATGATCTTGATCTTTGTTCTGGAGCAGACTGTACGTAATGACGGGCGCCCAAACTTCGCTACCGGTGTTATGATGGGTATGGCAGGGCTTAACATTTTGCTTGACTATCTTTTTCTCTTTCGGCTCGGAATGGGCATAGGCGGGGCAGCGTTAGCTACAGGATTATCCCAAACCCTTGGTGCTTTCATCTTCATCGCTTATTTTGTTTATAAAGCGCTGAAGCAAAAAGCCGGACTTCGGTTTGGCATACCGGGCGGAGGATTTATTACCCTGAAAATGGTTGCCTTTAATGGTTCTTCAGAGTTTTTTACCAGTGTAGCGGCCGGGGTAACCACTTTTTTATTCAACCGAACCCTGCTCTACTATCTCGGCAGCGATGGTGTGGCAGCATTCGCCATGGTTCAATATCTGATGCTCATCGGCTCTGTTGTTTTCCTTGGGCTCTGTACCGGATCACAGCCTATCTTAAGTTATAACCACGGAGCAGGCTATCACGATAGAGTCAAACAAACTTTAGTCAGGTTGATCAGTATATCTTCCCTTCTGGGTTTAGTATTCTTTATCATCCTGAGGACGCAATCGGCGGCCATGATTGTGCTCTTTATTCCAGAACATCCGGAAGCAATGAAACTGACAATAGAAGCGACAGCATTTATCAGTTGGACACTGCTGATTATGCCGATTAGCATTATCAGTTCCATGTTTTTCACAGCTCTTGAAAAGGCCGGGAGTTCCTTACTGGTGGCCATGTCGAGGGGATTGGTTTTTACGGTAATTGGATTAAACATTTTCCCAAAATATTGGGCAGAAACGGGGATATGGATCACCCCGATTTTTTCTGAAATATTGACCCTATTATTGGTTGGTATTTTAATCTATCGCTGGTATACACAACCTGAAATATCTTCGGTAAGACAAGTTGTTGAACCGCTGCCTTCTATTGAATCTTAGTTGTCGGATTGCCCAAGATATTTTTCAACCTGAGGTGAGAAACGATTTGTTCCCCAAACCCCGGCCAGTATGGCAGCAGTACCGATCAGATGGTACCAGTATACTGTCTCACCCCTGAAAATAACTCCGGCTGCAATAGCGACTACAGTAACCATATTGGCAAATACAGATCCCCTGGTGGCCGCAATCTTGCTGAGCATAAAATTATACATAAAAAAAGCAGCTACGGATGATGCAACACCGAGATAGATTATTGTCAGCCATTGATCAGCCAATGGTGTTAAAAACTGATTGATCCTTCCATCCATTATATGCTGAACCAGAGAAACAGCATTGAAGACAATAGCTCCAACAACCATCATAACCCATGTAAGCTGCAGGGGATTGTAATAAACCGATGCTTTGCGTGATGAAATATTGTAACATGCAGCAGCCATTACAGCACCTAAAAGGGCGAGAGTACCCAATGGGTTAACGCCGGTAATCGACTGGTTATCCATAAATACAATAAATACTACACCACTAACAGAAGCGATGATGAAAAACACCTGAAGTTTTGACGGGTATTCCCGCAGAATGAATGCGGAAAAAATTGCAACAAAAATCGGGATTGCCGCAATCATCATACCCGAATAAGAGGCCGATGTAAGCATAACACCTGCAGTTTCTGCTGAGAAATAAAGGATGGGTTGAAATACTGCCAGTGGAAGCAGCGAAATATAATCAGCGGGAATAATATCAATAGTTATTATCTTAAATAACCTTAATAGAAGCATTGCGCCTGCTGCCGCAGCAAACCGCAGGCCAAGGAGATGAAATGGAGACAATTGATCAAGAGCACTTCTGGTGAACATGAAAGAAAAGCCCCAGGTTAAAGCCACTCCTATTCCAGCCAGGTATGGTAAATAACGATTCAAAGGATCAATCTCCAAAATTAATTTTAAGACTAACCAATACTATATAATAAAAAAACCGACCAGGAAAGCATCAATGAAAAAATGTTTGGTGCCATAACGATAATGTCTTGATCTGAAAGCCTAAAAAAAGATATGATAAAGCCAGCAAATGATTGATTCTTAAATAAAAGCGAAAAGATCTTTACAAATAATAATTTAATACAGGAGGTTATAATTATATGAATTATTCGGCCCGCAATATTATTATTCCGGTAATTTTTATGCTTCTAATTCTATCCGGCTGCGGCAGGGTTATAACCACTGAAGAATTTCTGCAGTCATATAAAGTTCGTTCTGGGACTATACTCGAGATTTTTAATCCCAATGGTGATGTAACGGTTGTTGGTTGGGACCAGGACAATGTTGAAATCAGGGCGGTTAAGGAAAGTACTCACGGGCAGTCAGCTCTGGAGGAAGTTGAAATATTTATAGATATCGCTGAAACAATGACGATTCGAACTGATCATCCCGGCCAGCCAACTGATGTCACTGTTAAATATGATATAAAAATTCCTGCAGATATAACAGTCAACCACATCGAGTGTTCAAATGGCAATATCAATCTTGTCGGAGTAACCGGCAATCCATGGTTGGCCACATCTAACGGCACCATTTCAGCTCAGGAAATTAATGGGATTGTCACTGCCAGAAGCAGCAACGGGGATATTTCAGTTATCGGCGCCAGGAGTTTGGGAGGGCTAAGCACTTCTAATGGCAATATCGAAGCTGAAGTAAGACTTCTGCATGATGATCTTGAAATCAGGACCAGCAATGGCACCATTACTCTCCATGTTGCCCAGAGCGTAGAAGCGGATTTCGCGGCTGAAACCTCAAATGGATCGATCACTATTTCTAATCTCAATTTTGATTCAGTTGATCTAAAGCAGAATAGCCTGGTTGGGGTTATGAACGGTGGCGGTAATAGCATCAGGCTTAACACTTCTAATGGAGCAATAGATTTGTTGGTTTTAAGGTAATCACCCGAAAGGATACTATCAGTTAATGGCTGAACAGTATATTGTTTTTTCAGTATTGGCAGTTGTGCTCATTTTTTTTATATGGGGAAGATTCCGTTATGACCTGGTGGCTGTTCTGGCCCTACTTATGCTTACCACGATCGGTATAATCCCCGGGGATGAAGCATTCCTGGGGTTTGGCCACCCGGCAGTAATAACTGTGGCTTCGGTATTGATAGTAACCAGAGCCTTGATGAATTCGGGACTGATTGATTCCCTGGTTAGATTGATGGCCCGTATCAACAAAAGTGCGGGCATGCAGTTTTTTATCCTTATCACAGGAGTAACTGTATTTTCGGCTTTTATGAATAATATCGGGGCACTGGCTTTATTCATGCCGGTCGCAATCCGCATTGCCCGGAAAAATAACCGATCCCCGTCAATTTACCTTATGCCGCTGGCATCCGGTTCTCTGCTGGGAGGATTAATGACCCAGATAGGGACACCACCCAACATTATTATCTCCCTCTTTCGTGAAGGCACAGCGGTTGGAGCACCTTTCAGGATGTTTGATTTTACTCCGGTTGGAGCAGGAGTAGCATTGATCGGGTTGCTCTTTATTATTTTTCTGGGATGGCGCCTGATTCCATGCCGTAAAGGACGTACTTCCCCGGAAGATCTTTTTGAAATTGACAATTATCTTACTGAAGTCTATGTACCTAAAGGATCCAGGTACGCCGGTAAAAGGCTGCTTGATCTCGGAAAGGCAACAGACGGTGATATCATGGTGGTCGGCCATGTCAGAAATAAAAAGAAGCTGCCCTTTTTCTCGCCTTACAGGGCATTTCAGGAAGATGACCATATAATCATCAAGGCGAATGCTGAAGATCTGAAAGAATTTTTAGATGTTACCGGGCTAGAACTCGCTGCTTCACGAAAGCTTAGTGCCGAAGATCTACGCTCGGATGAAATAAGCGTTGTAGAAGCAGTGGTGACCAATAATTCACCTCTTGAGGGTCAAACAGCAAGATCGCTGACCCTGCGTACAATATACGGAATTAACCTTTTAGGTATTTCACGAGAGGGTGCCAGATTAACTGCCCGTCCGGACCAGATTCGTCTCCGGCCAGGAGATGTTCTGCTGCTTCAGGGACGCATGGAGGTTTTACGGGAGGTAATGTCGACTTTGGGCTGTCTCCCCCTGGTTGAAAGGGGGCTTAAACTAAATCAATCCCGGCGGGCCTATCTTTGTGTCGGAATATTTACGGCAGCAATATTAAGTACCACATTCGGCTTGCTTCCCATTCAGGTTTCTTTCATCTCGGCTGCTACAGTCATGCTGCTGACCGGATTTATTAACCTGAAAGAACTTTATGAGAGTATTGAATGGCCGATTATAGTCCTCCTCGGAGCGATGATCCCGGTCAGTAATGCCCTGAAGACCACTGGAGGAGCTCAAACTATCGGAGAAGCAATTTTTTATCTTACCGGAGATTTGATGCCGTGGGTTGTACTGACAATTTTACTGGTGATTACCATATTGTTATCCAATGTTGTTAATAATGCAGCTGCAGCACTACTAATGGCGCCAATAGCCCTGAGCGTGGCAGGCGGGCTTGGTTATTCAGGTGATCCCTTATTGATGGTAGTTGCTGTCGGGGCATCCTGTGCATTTCTTACTCCCATCGGGCACCAATCAAACACATTGGTTATGGGGCCGGGTGGGTATCATTTTGGTGATTACTGGCGTATGGGATTACCGCTTACTTTACTGGTAATAATTACTACAGTACCGCTAATTATGCTCTTCTGGCCTTTATAAAGCCTTGTTAATCTTATGCCAGTTCCTTTTTGCCTGTCTCTGGAGCTTTTCAATCTCAGGGAGGTTTTACATATGCCGATTGAACAAATAATCATCTTTTCAGTCCTGGGGTTGATCCTGTTTCTTTTTATCTGGGGGAGATGGAGATATGATCTGGTTGCTCTTTTTGCCTTGCTGATTGTGACGGTTCTAGGATTAGTTCCTCCCGAGAATGCCTTTTCCGGGTTTGGCCATCCTGCTGTTATTACCGTTGCTGCAGTGCTGATTGTCAGCAGGGCGTTGTTTAATTCCGGAATGGTAGACTATATTGCCCGCCTAATATCAAGGGTTGGTGAGAATGCAAATATACAGCTATCAGTGCTTGTTTTAGCAGTAACATTAAGTTCTGGATTTATGAATAATATTGGAGCCCTTGCCCTGTTTATGCCTGTGGCTATAAGAATGGCCCGCAAAAGTAATCGCTCGCCTTCCCTTTTTTTGATGCCTCTTGCCTTTGGTTCTCTTCTTGGTGGGCTGATTACCCAGGTAGGCACTCCCCCGAATATAATAATCTCAATTTTCAGAGCCGAGACTTCTCTGGGAGTTCCTTTCCGGATGTTTGATTTTGCACCGGTGGGAGCAGGAGTAGCCCTGGCCGGATTTATCTTTATTATTCTCCTCGGTTGGCGGCTGATACCACAGCGGAAAGGACAGCTTTCCAGGGAGGAGCTTTTTAAAATTGATGATTATATCACCGAGATTTTTGTTCCCGGGAAGTCATCTTTAACCGGAAAAAGACTGCGGGATCTGGAAGAGGCAACCGATGGTGATATCATTGTAGTCGGACATATCCGTAACGGGCAGAAGTTTCCCGCTCCATCTCCATATCGGACGTTCAAGGAAGGCGATGAACTTGTAATCAGGGCCAATGCTGAAGATCTAAAAGATTTTCTTCATACAACCGGTCTCAAGCTTGCAGAAACAGATAAACTGGATGAAGAAGTGCTCAGTTCCGAAGAGGTTACCGTAATGGAGGCAACTATAACCAGAAATTCAATGCTTGAAGGGAAGACAGCACGATCGTTAAACCTCAGGTCACGATACGGCGTAAACCTGCTTGGCCTTTCAAGACAGGGCAGCCGTCTTAGTAAAAAACCGGATAAAATCAAATTTCGTGTTGGTGATGTTTTGCTGTTGCAGGGACCGGTAGATACACTGAATGAAGTTTTACCATCACTCGGTTTACTGCCTCTTGTTGAAAGAGGTCTGCGGGTTGATCAACCCCAGAGGGTTTTCCTGGGGATACTGATATTCGCTGCAGCCTTAACACTTGCGGCAACGGGACTTCTTCCGATCCAGATCGCTTTTACATCTGCAGCCCTGGTTATGGTATTAGCCGGTTTTATTTCTTTAAGGGAGATCTATGAAAGCGTGGATTGGCCGGTTATTGTATTGTTGGGAGCAATGATTCCGGTTAGCCAGGCTCTTGAAACCACCGGGGGAGCCGGTATGATTGCAGAATTAATTATGCATACTTCCGGGAATGCCATGCCCTGGGTTACCCTTACGCTAATCCTGGTCGGCACAATGTTTCTTTCGGATCTGGTCAACAATGCAGCAGCAGCAGTGTTAATGGCCCCAATTGCCATCAGCGTTGCGGTTGGTTCCGGTTTTTCGGTAGATCCTTTCTTGATGGCCGTTGCAATTGGAGCTTCCTGTGCTTTTCTAACCCCCATCGGGCATCAATCCAACACTTTGGTGATGGGTCCTGGTGGATATAGATTTGGTGATTACTGGCGGATGGGTCTTCCTCTGGAAATAATTATTGTTTTGGTTGCTATTCCGCTGATAATGATTGTCTGGCCGCTTTAGGAATTGCTGGGTGAAGGTTCTAAATGGCTTGTGTCGAAAAAGTACTAAGTTGTACATATTAAATAGATTGCTTTTAATTCACGATCTGAATTATTGAGGGAGGTGGAATGCATTGAAATTTAATACCCGCTTTTTAATGGTATTTTTGCTGACCACCATATTTATGATTTTGCTTATTGGATGTCTAGTTGAACCTACTCAGGTAAGTCCGCCGGCAGAAGAAGAGATTGACGAAGAACCTGAGGTAGAAGAGGTAGAAATAGATGAAAATGATGAAGTTGGTGAGCCTGATCAGCCTCCGGCGACAATCATCTCTGACTACTATTGGCCCTGGATCAGTCATGCCCAACTAAGTTTATCCAGTGGAGAGGTCATTCTTGGCCCGGATCTTTTTGTATCCGATATTGGATTTATTGCTGAGTTTACCGAAGAATATGCTTATACCGGCCGGCTGATCTGGTTCGTTGAAGAGTCGGATGTATTTGATCTGGATTGGGTAAATCTGGCATTTGATGTAGAATATTATGAACAAAATGAGTGGTTGTCTGACATCTACTTTGAATTTAATATTGAAGACCTTATGTTAGAGTCCGGTGAGGAAGGTATCCGTGAAGTGATTGTAAATCAATCTGATGAACAACAGGGTTTCAAAGTAATTATTAATACAATTATTTTTGGCAAACAACAGGAGAGCGCTGTGACTGGCGGGCTAAGCGATTACATTGCCCTGGACGTAGAAATGATAGTCATTGGTAATCCATAAAGAAGGAGTGTTTGGAAATTGAACAATATTGATCAAGTGGCTGTAAATACAATCCGGTTTTTAGCGGTTGATGCAGTTGAAAAAGCTAACTCAGGACATCCCGGACTTCCCATGGGAGCGGCAGCTGTAGGCTATACTCTCTGGAAACACCATCTGAAGCATTGCCCCGATTGTCCGGATTGGGTTGACCGTGACCGTTTCGTTCTTTCAGCAGGACATGGTTCGATGCTGCTTTACGGGCTCCTCCACCTGTCAGGATATGCTCTTCCCCTGGAGGAAATAAAAAATTTCAGGCAGTGGGGGAGTAAAACCCCAGGCCACCCCGAATATGGATACACTCCAGGTGTTGAAACAACTACCGGACCTTTAGGCCAGGGTTTTGCCAATGCGGTGGGAATGGCCATTGCAGAAAGAAGACTGGCAGCAGAATTTAACCGGCCGGGGTATACACTGATTGATCATTATACTTATGTCCTCTCCAGTGATGGCTGCATGATGGAGGGGGTAACGTCTGAAGCTGCCTCGCTGGCCGGCCATCTTGGATTGGGGAAACTAATTTGCCTTTATGATGATAATAAAATTACCATAGATGGCAGCACGGACCTGGCATTTACTGAAGATACCGGTCTCCGGTTTAGAGCATACGGCTGGCAGGTTTTACAGGTTGAAGATGGCAACCGGATTGACCTGATTACTGAAGCTTTGGCAATGGCCAAGAAAGAAAACAATAAGCCCAGTCTCATTATGGTCAGAACCCAAATAGGTTACGGAGCTCCTAACAAGCAGGGCACTGCTGATGTGCACGGGGCTCCCCTGGGTAAGGAAGAGGCAGAACTGGCCAAGAAAAATCTTGGTTGGCCGCTGGAGCCTAAATTTTATGTTCCGGAAGAAGTCTACACCCTGTTCAATGAAATTAACCTGAAACACAAAAATGAAAAAGAGGAATGGGACAAACTCTTTTCTAGATATCGGGAAGAGTACCCGGAACTTGCAGATAGCTGGAATAAATGGTTTTCCGGGCAGGTACCTGAAGAACTTCTTGATGATTCCCGGCTTTGGGAATTTGATGGTAAAGAAATGGCAACACGTTCCGCTTCCGGTCAGATCATGCAGGTTTTGGCAGAATACATTCCAAACCTGATCGGGGGTTCAGCAGACTTGAATGCTTCAACTAAGACCAGCCTGAAGGGTTTTGGAGATTTTCAGGCAGGAGAACCCGCTGGAAACAACATTCATTTCGGTATTCGGGAGCATGCGATGGGGGCTGTATTATCAGGAATTGCCCTGCATGGAGGATTAAGGCCTTACGGATCGACCTTCCTAGTCTTCTTCGATTATATGAAACCTGCGGTCAGGCTCTCGGCTATAATGGGTATTCCGGTTGTTTTTATTTACACACATGATAGTATTGCTGTGGGTGAAGATGGCCCCACCCATCAACCCGTTGAACACCTTTCCAATCTGAGGTCAATTCCCAATATGCATGTCTTAAGGCCTGCTGACGGGGCGGAAACTGCGGCAGCATGGCTGCATATCCTGCAGCGGCGTTGCGGACCGTCGGCCTTGATTTTATCCCGGCAGAATCTGCCGCAGTTGGCCGGCACAGGTAAAGATGCTCTTAAAGGTGGATACATATTAAGTAGGGAGACAACAGATAAGCCGGATATGATAATAGTTGCTTCCGGATCGGAAGTTAACCTGGTCCTGAAGGCAAAGAAGGTTTTGGAGGATAGGGGTTACTCGATCCGCGTTGTCAGTATGGTTTGCCGGGAACTGTTTATAGCCCAGGATAAACATTACCAAAAGCTTGTGCTGCCGGAATCAGTTCAGAAAAGACTGGTTGTAGAGGCTGCTTTGCCTATGGGTTGGGAAAAAATTGCCGGCCCGGGAGGAGAATTTATCGGTGTAGATGATTTTGGGGCGTCAGCTCCCGGAGAATTAGTTATGGAAAAAAGAGGTATATGTGCTGAGGCTATCGTTGAAAAAGCAGAGAAAATGCTTGCATAAATATGGAGGCTCCTTATTGTTAAATCGCTCAGATCTTGAATTAACTATTAAATATATAAGCATGTTTATTATCATTCTCTTTACTGTGGTTTTAACCCTTAATCTAACCGGCTGTGACCAGGCATCGCAGGATTTGCCACTGGAAGTGGCTGAAGAAGATGATCTAAATAATGAAGAGGCAAACGGGTCTTCATCGGATTCGGGAGATGAAGAAATTGGTGAAGATGAATCTGAAATAGATGTTCCTCCAGAAGAAGATAACCCGGAAGATGGTTCACCATTAATAGATCATGAAAGTGATAATGAGAATCTTTCCGGTGTAAAAGTAGTTTCTGACGGTGATTACCTGTTGGCCCTGGTGACAAAAGAAACAACCCTGAAAAGTGACTATCATCCAACTGATTTAAGCCCTATTCCGGCATACATGTTTCCTTCCAGAGAACTATATTTAAGGGAAGAAGCTTTGATGTACCTGACCGATCTCTGGAATGCTGCTGAAGCAGACGGGGTTATTCTTAAGATCATCTCGGCATATCGCAGCTATAGTTATCAAAAGAGCCTTTTTCAAAGTTATGCGAACAGGTATGGTGAAACCCAGGCTAACCGCTTCAGTGCCAGGGCGGGCCAGTCTGAGCATCAGTTGGGCACTACTGTCGATTTTGGAGGAACTGACGTTGATCTTAAGGCGGCTTTTGCCCGGACAGAACAGGGGCAATGGCTTGCTGAAAATGCACACCGATTTGGCTTTGTTTTGAGTTACCCGGAAGGAAAGGAAGAGATAACGGGATATATATTTGAGCCATGGCATTATCGTTACATCGGGGTGGGTGCAGCTGCTGAATGGAAAGCATATGGACTCACCCTAAATGAATACCTGGATTCAAAGCCCCAGTATTATGATTAAATCTATAGTTTAGCCGGAACACTTGAAATAATCGGCATAATCGCTTATGATTAAACAAGAGTCGGGTTTCGATTACCGGCATACTGATATTAAGGAGGGATTCTAATGACAAATGGTATACAGTTAACCCAGGAAGAAAAAACGTTTGGAATGCTAGCTCATCTGGCTGCACTTGCCGGCTTTATTATTCCTTTTGGCAACATCATCGGGCCGCTTGTTGTTTGGTTGATTAAGAAAGATCAGTCAGCATGGGTAGACAAGCAGGGTAAAGAATCACTTAACTTCCAGATTTCGATCACCATCTATGCGATCGTAGCCGGTATACTGACTATTATAGTAATCGGAGTATTATTGCTGATTGCAGTTGGTATATTCTCTCTGATCATGATCATTATTGCTACCGTAAAAACAAATAACGGAGAGGATTATCAGTATCCGCTGTGCATCCGGTTTATCAAGTAGAATCAGGTTATATAGAATTATTCCTTTGAATAGGGGTAGGATAAAATCCTACCCCTAAGGTCTCAATAAAAGATTCCGAAGCACCAATGACGCTCCGGTATAATTGCGGACATATTTATAAGGATTGCCAAATAAGTGCACTTATCAGCATTATTTCTGTCCGTATTAAAACCAAGGGGGAGTGTCATAAATGAATAAGATCTTACTGGTTGAACCTCAATCGAAGGAAGACCATGTCTACAAGCATGTCCGTATGCCCCGCCTGGGGCTGCCTATTCTAGCCACACAACTAAAAAACAAAGGGTATGATGTTGAAATATATATGGGAACCGCAGATTCATTGCCCATGGAAAAGTTGCTTGCAGCAGATCTTGTCGGTATATCTACAACAACAGCTACCTGTCGTGAAGCATATCAGATAGCCGGTTTATTGAGAACAAATAATATTCCGGTCGTTATCGGTGGTATTCATGCTACTTTTTTACCTGAAGAAGCTCTCAAATTTGCTGATTATGTAGTACGTGGAGAAGCGGAAGAAACTTTTCTTCCACTCATTCAATCTATAGAAGAAAACAAACTGAAACATGATATTCCCGGAATATCTTACTGGTGTAATGGAGAAGAAATCCATAACCCCGGGTCCGAAATAAAGATAGACATGGACTCCTTTCCCATACCGGACCTCTCTTTATTCAATGGTCATTCAAAATTGCGGACTATTCCTGTCATGACATCCAGAGGATGCCCTTTTAGCTGTACCTTCTGTTGTGTAACCGAGATGTTCGGAAGACGCTATCGACATCGTTGCACTGAAAGCGTATTGCAGGAGCTGGAGCGTTATGAAGGCAAAAATATATTTTTCTGTGATGATAATTTCACAGCTAACCCCGGGCTGACCAAGGAGCTGCTAAGGGGAATTATTGATCGTGGGATAAAGCTAAATCGATGGGGTGCACAGGTTCGGGTAGATGCTGCCCGGGATGAAGAGCTTTTAAGCCTGATGAAACTTTCGGGTTGTGGAATAGTCTATATAGGTTTTGAATCTATCAACCCCGAAACACTGAAAGATTTTCAAAAACAGCAAACGATAGAAGATATTGAAAAAGCAATCAACTGCTTTCATAATCACGGTATAAGAATTCATGGTATGTTCGTTTTCGGTGGTGAAGCAGATACTGTCGATACGATCAGACAGACTAAAGACTTTGCACTGCAGAATAGGATTGATAGTATTCAGTTTATGACACTAACCCCATTTCCGGGGACTGCTTTCTACGATAAACTGGAAAAAGAGGGAAGGATTTTAACCCGTGACTGGTCACTTTACGATGGTCACCATACCGTATTTCAGCCTGCCCTTATTCCTGCTGAAGAACTCCAGCTTGAATCGGTTAAAGCCCTGAAAAAATTCTATTCTTTCAGGAATATTTTTCTTAATGTTCCGCTTACCGGTTGGGCAACAGCGATCCACAGGACAATTGGATGGATTCTGACCAGACATTTCGAACGTCGAAACCGTTGGTACTATAAACTTCTAAAACAGAATAAAACTCCGGCTGAAAAACCGATCGCTCTATTTTATCGGTTATTCAGAGGAACGGACTATCCGAGAATGGATTTGAATGTCGCTAAATCACACTTAAAGATTTCGATATCCGAGCAAAAAGGAATTTTGTATTTAAAACTGAGAGGTTTGATCAACAGCTTACAGATAAAAGATCTTAAACGTTCCCTGAATGGACCGCTTACAAAACAATACAGCCAACTGGTAATTAACATGGAAGGGCTCGGGTTTGTTTCTGAAAAAACAGCGGGAAGGTTTTGGTCATATATAGAACGGCTGGCATCCAGAGTACGCAGGTTACAGGTAATTGTCATACCCGATAAGCATTCATTTGCTTTTTTCGTAAACGAAAAAAGGAAGAAAAAATTACCGCCTATTGAAGTTGTTTTTCAAAAGAGGTAGCAGATTGTTTCCAGTCAAAAGGCAGTGATCCAGTATCCCAAAATAAAGGCTAATACAGAAAATATTAGCACAAGTCTCCAGGGATGTTTGCGTCGTTTCGTGGTTTTTTTCAGGTGGCGTGCCAATTAAGTGCCTCCATAAAAGAAATCAAAATTGCTGTCCAAATTATTATAACATGGATAGACAAGCACAATGTATTTATCCTGTACATCCGATTTCATTTAAACTTCAGCGTTGTCAGCACTCTAGTTATATATTATAAATAAATAAGGCTGAAAAGCTTATTTAAGTAGCTAAACTGGAAGGCGAAAGGATGCCCGAGCATTGCGCCGTAGCGATGGAAAATGGTTTTTCACCAGGGTAAAAAGAACAATTTACAATTTCAAGATGATCAGCGAGGGTGATAAAGTAGCAGTCGGTCTTTCCGGGGGAAAGGATAGCGCCGCCCTGCTATACATCCTGAATCTATTCAGAAAGCATGCCCCCTTTGATTATGATCTCCATGCAGTTTATGTTCATCTTGGTTGGCCGGTTAACCTTGATCCAATTGAATTGCTCGCCAGAAAACTGCAAATCCCGTTACATGTTGAAGAAACTGCGATTGCCCGGATAGTATTTGAGACCAGGAAAGAGAAAAATCCATGTGCGCTTTGCGCAAATATGCGTCGTGGTGCTCTGCACCAGGCAGCAAAAAAGATTGGAAGTAACAAGGTTGCCCTGGGACACCATCTTGATGATGCAGTACAAACCTTCATGCTAAATCTTATCTATACCGGATTTATGGGAACCTTTAAACCGGTTACCTACCTCGATCGCACAGATCTCTACATGATCAGACCGCTGATCCAGCTGCCTGAAAAAACCCTCGCTTCCCTTGTTACAAGGGAAAACCTGCCCTTACTTAAAAACCCCTGTCCCATCAGTGGTGAAACAAAGCGAAAAGAAATAGCTGAACTTTTTGAAGGACTTGTTACCCGCTATCCTGACCTACGTGAAAAATTTCGCTCTGCATTATTAAAAAGCTCTTTCTGGCAATAAGTTGTCAACAACCCCGTCCCCCTGACAGTTTTTATTGATTCTAAAATTTATAATTATTATTTTAAAATTTATAAAGGTGTTTTTTTACTCCTGTCGAATCTAGTTATTTAGCTTTTTATTAACCTGCCCATAGGAGGTGCGCTTTAGTGCGCTATCGTTATTTTCCAGGATGTACCCTCAAAGGACAGGCAAAAAACATGGAAAATGCCACAATGGCTGCTGCTGCAGCCCTGGGAATCCAGCTGATCGAACTGGATGAATGGCAGTGCTGCGGTGCTGTTTATCCATTGTATGAAGATGAGCTGATCACTCTTCTCTCCCCGGTTCGAACCCTTGCTGCGGCAGAAGGTGAACCGCTGGTATCTCTGTGTGCCGCCTGCCACCACGTTTTAAAAAGAGCTCAGGAATTGATGCAGCGTAATGAAGATGCCCGTAATAAAGTTACAGACTACCTCGAAGTCGACTATACCGGTGAGGGGCGGGTTCTTCATTTTCTGGAAGTCCTTCGCGATGACCTTGGCTTTGATAAGCTTGCTGAAATGGTTAAAAAGCCACTTGAAGGACGAAAAGTAGCAGCCTATTATGGTTGTCTATTATTGAGGCCTTCAAAGGTTATGCAGTTTGATGATCCTGAAAATCCCTCAATCATGGAAGATTTGTTAAAAGCC
Source organism: Bacillota bacterium (assembly GCA_033549065.1). Lineage (NCBI taxonomy): Bacteria > Bacillati > Bacillota > Bacillota bacterium. The sequence continues at coordinate 55,610 of JAWSUE010000004.1, read as the reverse complement.
CTGGGTGCTGATGTTGTTAAGACTCCCTATCGCATCGAATGCTGTGGCGCTTATCTCTCGGTTACTGAAGAAGGGGTTGCCCGCGATACGGTGGCAAAAATTCTAGATTCCGCCCGAAATGTCGGTGCGGAAGCGCTGATTACTGCCTGCCCCCTTTGCCGTTACAACCTTGAAAACTGTGCTGAAGAAGACGGCAAAACTCCCATCAAAATCTATTATTTCAGTGAACTTCTTGCAGAGGCGCTCGGCTTACAATTTGATCAACTGATATCATCAGCCCTGGAAAGGAGGCGAAGCAGTAATGACAGCGAGCAGTAAAAGCCGTTTAATAGATGAAATGCGTATGCAAAGCGGGCAGGATCCTTCGTGCTGTTTTCAGTGTGCCAAGTGCAGTGCTGCCTGTCCGGTAACTGCCGCCATGGATTTACTGCCACACCAGGTAATCCGCTATTTACAGCTCGGTCTGGAAGAAGACCTGGCAAAAAGCAAAACGCCCTGGATCTGTGCTTCCTGTTTCACCTGCGCAGCACGCTGTCCACGTGATCTTGATCTGGCCAGGATGATGGAAGGTATTCGACTGGTTATGCTGCGCCGCCGGGATGGAAATAAATTTGGACCCGCAGACCTTACACCCGAGCAGTTAAAAAAACTGCCACAGCAGGCTTTGGTCAGCGGTTTCCGTAAATATAACAAATAAGGGAGGTTGTGGACTTTGCCGAGAACGGGAGTATTTATCTGTCACTGCGGTACCAATATTGCCGGCACGGTAGATATTGAGAAAACTGTTAAAGCGTCCCGCAGCTTCCCCGGTGTGGTGCACGCTGATGATTACCGGTATCTCTGTTCTGAAATGGGACAGGATATAATTAAAAATGCTATTAAAGATAACAACCTCGATCGGGTGGTGGTAGGTACCTGTTCGCCGCGAATGCACGAGCAAACATTCCGCAAGGCAGCCTCTGAAGCCGGGCTTAATCCATATATGGTTGAAGTGGCTAACATCAGAGAGCATTGTTCATGGGTGCATCGTAACATGGACGAAGCAACCCCAAAAGCGGTCGCTCTCGTCAGGGCGGCTGCGGCCAAGGCTGCGCTGAATGATCCCCTGGAAGCCCCGGCCATTGAGGTTGAGAAGAGAGCTCTGGTTATCGGTGGAGGGATCGCCGGTATACAGACTGCACTGGATATAGCTGAAGCGGGTTATGTTGTCGATTTAGTTGAACGGGAACCGAGTATAGGCGGGCGCATGGCTCAGCTTGAGAAAACTTTTCCAACGCTTGACTGCTCGGCATGTATTCTGACCCCAAAGATGGTTGAAGCAGCCCAGCATCCGAATATTAACCTGATTACTTACTCCGAGGTTGAAGAGGTGAAAGGTTTTGTCGGCCAGTTTGATGTTAAGATAAGGCAGAAAGCACGCAGTATAGATCCGGTCAAGTGTACGGGTTGCGGCATATGCTATGAAAAATGCCCGGCAAAAGCCCCTTCAGAATTTGAAATGGGCAGGGCTAAACGAAAAGCGATTTATGTGCCTTTTCCTCAGGCTGTGCCTAACATACCGGTCATCGACCGTGAAAACTGCCTCTATTTCAAGAAAGGGCGTTGCCAGATCTGTGCCAAGGAATGTCCTCCTCAGGCTGTTGACTATGAACAGCAGGATGAAATACTCGAACGTCGTTACGGAGTTATCGTTGTAGCTACGGGTTTCGACCAGCTTGATCCTTCAATTTACGGAGAATATGGTTACGGCCAGCATCCTGATATCCTTACCGGTCTTGAATTCGAGAGGCTCTTTAATGCTTCAGGACCTACAGCGGGCAAGGTAGTCCGTCTTTCAGATGGCAAACCGCCCAAAAAAGTTGTTTTCATCCAGTGTGTCGGTTCTCGTGACAAAGCACGCGGAATGAATTACTGTTCAAAGATATGCTGCATGTACACTGCCAAGCAGGCCTTACTGCTCAAGGAAAAATTACCGGATGCAAAAAGTTATGTATTTTATATTGATGTCAGAACAGCAGGGAAGGGTTATGAGGAGTTTCAACGCCGGGCTGCAGAAGAATACGATGTTGCCTACCTGAGAGGTCAGGTTGGGAAAATATTCCCTGAAAATGATTACCTGGTTGTCCGGGGAGTTGATTCGCTCAGTGGGAAAACGATTGAGATCAACGCTGATATGGTAGTCCTCGCTGCTGCGGCAATTGCCCGATCAGATGCAACTGAATTGGGACGGATTGTCGGTATAAACAGCGACAGTTACAAATTCTTTAATGAAGCACATCCCAAGCTAAAGCCGGTAGAAACTCATACTGCCGGTATATTTATCGCCGGTGCCTGCCAGGCTCCGAAAGATATACCCGATACAGTTGCCCAGGCCGGCGCGGCAGCGGTAAAAGCAATCGGTTTGCTCTCCAAAGAACTCCTTAAGGGAGAGGCATGCACTGCTGAAGTTAATCAGGCTGAGTGTTCCGGTTGCCTCTACTGTGAGGCAGTCTGTCCATACAATGCAATTAACCCGGTTGAAATTGAAGAACGATATCACGGAGGCACTCTGCAGCGTACGGTTGCCGAAGTCAATCCGTCACTCTGTCAGGGCTGTGGATCATGCACCGTTATATGCCGGTCAGGGTCAATTAATCTGAGAGGCTTTACAAACGAACAAATTTTGGCGGAGGTGGATGCCATATGTCTACAGCGCTAAACGAAACCAAAGCTAACTGGGAACCCCTGATTGTTGCCTTCTGCTGCACCTGGTGTAGTTATGCCGGCGGAGACCTTGCCGGAACCAGCAGGATGAGCTACCCCTCCAACGTGAAGGTTATACGTGTTCCCTGTTCGGGAAGAATGAACCCCATGTTCGTCCTCCGGGCATTTCAGCGAGGCGCTGATGGTGTTCTTGTTGCCGGCTGCCACCCGGGAGATTGCCATTACACAACGGGTAACTATCACGGTCGCCGCCGCCTCTCCGCGTTTAAGAAGCTCGTTGAATTTGCCGGATTTGAGCCGGAACGTTTTGAGGTAAGGTGGATATCAAGCTCTGAGGGCGATAAATTCGCAGAAGAGATGGAGACGATTACCGAAAAGATCAAGGCCCTGGGGCCGAACAGAAAGATGAGGGATGCCAGATGGCAGAGCGTAACGTAGACGAGTTGAAGAAAATACGCGATGTTGTAAGCCAGGATTTACTGGGTGGTCGCATCGATCTGCTTCTCGGTTGGGAGAAGGGTCATTACTGGTGGCAGTCGCGCCCGCTTTTTGCCGCCAGGGAGGAGGACCTTGAAAAGCTCACCTGGGATTCTTTTTGTGCTGTTAATCTCAGTCGGTACCTTCTGGAAGAGCTGAAAGATCACCAGAAAGTAGGAGTTTTGGTCAAGGGTTGTGACTCACGGGCTTTTAACCGTCTTTTACAGGATAATATGGTCAAAAGAGAACAGGTCATTCTTTATGGGTTACCCTGCCCGGGGATGCTGGATTATAAACTTATTGTTCATTATGCCGAAGCTGAGCCGGTAGGAATTGTCGAACAGAACGGGCAGGTTGTAATTAAAACAGCCGCTGGCGAAAAAACAGCTGATCGTCAACAACTGCTTATGGAAAAATGTCGTGGCTGCCTCTATCCCGATCCTGTGGTTTACGATCAACTACTACTTGAACCACAGGGTGTAAAAGAGGTTGAAGAGCGCTTTAAATCGATTGAAGAACTTGAATCTCTTTCAGACGAAGAACGTTATGCGTACTGGGAAAAAGAGCTTTCCCGCTGTCTTCGCTGTTATGCCTGCCGTCAGGCCTGCCCCTACTGCAGCTGCCGTGAGTGTTTCGTGGAACAGGAAAATCCGCGCTGGCAGGGCCGTGCTTACCAGCCCAGTGAGAACTTTATGTTCCATTTAATCAGGGCTTATCACGGTGTGGGACGCTGCATTGATTGTGGGGAATGCCAGAGAGCATGCCCGGTAGATATACCCCTGCAGGAACTGAATCGGAAGCTAATAAAAGATATTAATGAGCTGTATGGTCATTATGAAGCCGGACTGGATAATGAAACAGAACCACCGCTGCTGACTTACCGGCCCGATGATCCTGCTGCTTTTTCTGAGAAGTGAGGTGGCCACAATGAAGAAAACAATAAGCAGGGACAAATTACCCGATCTATGGAAAACCCTGGCAGGGAAAATGCAGCTTTACCTGCCTGTTCAGGATGGGCCGGCAGTCCTTCTTAAACAGTGGGAGGAAGGCGTAGATGTTAACCTCGATGCTGTGAATACTGCCATATCAGTAAAAGATATTTTCCTGCCCCGTGAGGAAACATATCTACAGTACCACTGTAGTGGTCAGACCCTGGAGCTTTCTGAAATGGAAGATTTCCAGCCAGCAGTTGCATTTGGTATTCACCCCTGTGATTTGAAAGCTGTAGAGCTGCTCGATAAGGTTTTCATGGATCAGGAACCTGCCGATACTCTCTATAAAAAGCGACGTGAAAAAACTACCGTGGTTGCCCTGGCCTGTAATAAGCCGGATCCATTCTGTTTCTGCAATGACTTTGCTATTAACCCTGCCGATGCTCCGGGTACAGACGTGATGGCTCACCTGACTGAAAGTAATCTGCTGCTTGAAGCAAGAACTGAAAAGGGTAAAAATCTTTTGGAACAGTTGGGTGAATTACTGGAGGATGGCTTCAAAGAAGACCAGAGGCAGAATGAGTTTAAGACAGCCGACTTTAACCTCAGTCTGGAAGGTCTGGCGGATAATTTAAAGAGCCGCTTTGATGATCCCCTTTGGGATGAACTCTACAAAAGCTGTCTTGGCTGTGGTGTTTGTACCTATGTCTGTCCAACCTGTTACTGCTTCGACGTTGAAGATTACGGACATGCCTATGAAGGAGAGCGCTTCCGCTGCTGGGACAGCTGCATGTTCGGTGAATTTACCCAGATGGCTGGTGGACATAATCCCCGGACTGGCAGAAAAGAAAGAGTTCGGCAGCGTTTTCTTCACAAACTGCAGTACTATCCCGAGACATATGGTGAAATTGCCTGTGTCGGCTGTGGTAGATGCCTGCGCAGCTGTCCCGTGAATCTCGATATTGTGCAGGTTATAAAAGCCCTGGGAGGTGAAAAAGTTGAGCAGCGCTAATCCCTTAGTTCCTCAAAAGGCCACCGTGCTCGATATTACTGCCGAGACTCCGGATATAAAAACCCTGCGGGTATCCGGCAAAGATGGCCTGCCTTTTGACTTTAAACCCGGGCAGTGCGCCATGATTTCAGTTCCACCGGTCGGAGAAGCAATATTTTCTATTACCTCTTCACCCACCTGTCGTGACTGTCTCGAATTCAGTATTAAAGAAGTCGGTTCTGTATCAAGTGCGCTGCACGCTCTCAATCCCGGTCAGCAGATCGGTATCAGGGGTCCCTACGGCAATGGTTTTCCAGTTGAACAAATGCGTGGAAAAGATCTGCTTTTTATTGGTGGTGGTATAGGACTTGCCCCACTTCGTTCACTGATCGGTTACTGTTTTGCAAATAGAGTTGAATACGGTCATATCGATATTGTCTACGGAGCCCGCAGCCCGGCCGACCTGATCAGGAAAAGTGAGATCAGGGAAGACTGGCCGGCTCAACCGGACACCAGTGTATACCTGACAGTTGATGCCGAGTTTCCTGACTGGAGTGGACATGTTGGCTTTGTGCCCTCCTATGTTTCCGAACTGGCCTTTACACCGGAAGGCAAGGTAGCCATAACCTGCGGTCCTCCGATTATGATCAAATTTGTTCTCAAAGCATTGGACGAACTTAGGTTTTCACCGGATCAGGTAATCACAACCCTGGAAATGCGCATGAAATGCGGTGTGGGAAAATGCGGCCGCTGCAATATAGGCCCGGTTTACGTATGCAAAGACGGACCTGTATTTACCCTGGCAGAACTCAACGAACTCCCTGCCGAATACTAAATCAAAATCAAACCTAAATAAGTGTACGATTCAAAGCCTGTCCACTTTTCGTACACTTATTTTTTTATTTTTTGCCTATGCCCTGTTTTATGTATCTGTTTGCCAGATCCTGGTACATTGGAGCGCTGGTGGCAACCCACATGAGTGAGGCGCCGGTTATTTCCTTCTTAACTTCTGCCGGAACCCCGGCGACAAGGTGCCTGGGTGGGATTTGCATGTTCGCCGGAACGACACTACCGGCGGCAACCATCGCTTCTTCTCCGACAACTGAAAAATCCTGAATGACTGAATTCATGCCGATGATTGCTCCTTTCTCAATGGTGCATCCGTGAAGTACTGCACCATGAGCAACCGTTACATTTTCACCGACAATAGTTTCACAATCAGGGATAACATGTACCACAACATTATCCTGAACGCTGCTGCCTTTTTTTACGATTATCCTACCGAAATCTCCTCTCAAAACTGCTCCAAACCAGATGCTTGCGCCTTCTTCGACAATCACATCTCCGATTAAAGTTGCTGTCGGTGCTACAAATGCGCCATCACTGACCTCCGGAGTTTTACCTTCAAAGCTTACAAACATAGTCAGCCCGCCTTTCGAATCAGGATCAACCTGCTATTACAGCTGCTTTTAAAAGATAGTTAGCCTATTTTTCTATATATGAATCGCTTTTCCTTCAATCTGCACGTCCGGGTTGTGTTATAATTTATAATGTTATCTGCAAATCAGCAAAATGTGACATTTATATACGCCATGTCAAATAAAATTTCGAAGGGAGCCGATTATTATCGACGCAAATAAATTTCGGGAACTGCTTAAGGATGTCCGTGATGGCAAGATAAGTATCGAGAAGGCTTCTGAAAAATTACAGTTTATGCCTTACGAGAACCTTGGTTTTGCCAGGGTTGATCACCATCGGCACCTGCGCCGTGGTTTTCCTGAAGTTATCTTCTGTCCTGGTAAAACTGCAGAGCAGGTAGTTGCCATAGTCGGCAGCCTTTCTGTAACAGGTGGTACTGTTTTGGCTACCAGAGCAACTCCTGAGATTTATGATGCGGTCAGGATAGAATTTCCCGGTGCCGAATACCACAAAGTAGCAAAAGCCATCGTAGTTCCTGGAGAAGAGATTTCTGAAAAGACAGGATTGGTGGTTATTGTTTCAGCAGGGACAGCAGATCTTCCGGTAGCCGAGGAAGCTGCTCTGACAGCAGAACTGATCGGCAGCAAAGTCGAAAGAGTTTACGATGTAGGGGTTGCCGGTATTCATCGGTTATTTGACTGCTGGGATAAAATCAGCAAGGCAAGGGTTATCGTTGTTGTAGCCGGTATGGAGGGTGCCCTGGCCAGTGTTGTGGGAGGCCTGGCAGCCTGTCCGGTGATAGCTGTGCCAACAAGTATAGGGTACGGTGCAAACTTTGGCGGGCTTGCTCCGCTACTGACTATGCTGAACAGCTGTGCAACGGGTGTTGCTGTGGTTAATATTGATAATGGGTACGGGGCCGGTTATATGGCAGCGTTGATTAACAAGGTTGGCAAAGGAGAAACAGTTTGATGTACAATAGTGAAGCCCGTAACGGGATTACCATTTATTTTGATTGTTACAGTGGGATAAGCGGCGACATGGTTTTAGGGACGCTCCTGGATCTTGGCCTGGAACTGAACCGACTTCAGAAAATGCTTGATGGTCTTAAACTGCCAGGTTACCGGCTCGAATCAGAGAAGATATCCCGGGGTGGAATTCAGGGAACCAGGGCAAAGGTGATCCTCGAAGATCAAAAACCGGTAATGAGAAATTTACCGGAAATATTAAGCTTGATTGATAAAGCAGATCTGCCGCAGCCGGTTCGGGAAAACAGTACAGCCGTATTTAACAATCTGGCTCTTGCTGAAGCAAAGGTTCATGGAATATCCGTTGAAAAAGTTCATTTTCACGAAGTCGGAGCAATTGATGCTATTGTTGACATTGTGGGAGCGAGCTGTGCTTTTTACCTCTTGGAGGTTGAGCATATTTTCTGTTCACCTCTGCCTACAGGTAGAGGTGAAGTCAAGACGGCACACGGAAAGTTACCCCTCCCCGCACCGGCAACTTTGGAACTGCTTGCTTTGCGAAATGTTCCAATCAGGGGCTCTGAAGCAGAATTCGAGCTTGTCACCCCAACGGGTGCGGCTATTATTACTACTTTTGCCGAAGCATTTGGCCCAATTCCTGCCCTTACGCTTGAATTGGTTGGCTATGGGGCGGGAAGCCACGATCCCGGCTATCCAAACTACCTGAGGACTCTTATGGGTACTGCTGCCGGAAAAGTTATAGGTTATGATGAAGAAGTTTTGCTGCTTGAGACAAATATTGATGATTTAAATCCTGAAATTTATGGTTATCTAATGAAGAAACTATTTACTGCCGGCGCACTGGATGTTTACTACACCCCGATACAGATGAAGAAAAACCGTCCCGCAGTTAAAATTACAGTACTAACATCTCCGGACATGGCAAACATAATAAGCGATCTTCTATTCCTTGAAACAACAACCCTCGGGGTGCGATTAACTTATGGCCGAAAAATCATGAAGCACCGCGAAACAGCAGTGGTCGAGACTGACTGGGGGCCGATCAGAATCAAATATGTTCCACAAGGCGATAATGCAATTCCTGTCCATTACGCTCCCGAATTTGATGACTGCCAGGCAGTGGCTGAAAAATCAACACTACCACTTAAAGAAATTTACAGACTGGCGGAATCTTTATTCCGGTCGGGTTATCGTAAATAATAACCATAAATATTTTCAGGAAACACAAACAAAGAGTGGTTATTAAGAGTTTGAATATTGTTGACATATTTAATATTTTGTAATATAACAAATAAAAGGAGGATTAATCAATGGACGGAAATATTATACTGGAAAAAATCAGGCAGATGAACCGTGCTTTCCTCCGAAGCGATGAACAATTGCTTACAATGGATGAAGCAGCGACAATTATTGCTGAGGTCATTGGTTCAGATGTCCTGGTTGTAGAGCGAGACGGCAAGGTTTTAGGCAGTGGGCTGCCCACTGCGGGAAACAATAATTTCTTTGAACCACTGGTTAAAGAAGGCTTTTTACCGGAAGGCTCGGCCTTGATGGGCCTGGTTAAAGCTTGCGAACCTTTAGTTGATAAACCATTTAAAGAGAAATCCGGAAGTAAAAAAAACTTCACACTTTCCATGATCCCACTTTTGAGTAAAGGCAGATGCCTTGCTACTTTATTATTAGGCTACAGTGAGAAAGAGTTAGATAAGGAAAAATTGGTTGTTGGTGAAGCAGGCTCAGCGCTTATTGGTATGATGATTTTGCATAAGGTAATCGATCAGAACGAGGAAGACACCAGAAACAGAGAACTGGCGGAAGTAGCTTTTGAAAGCCTGTCATATTCAGAGGTTGAAGCAATTCGGGAAATTCTTAAAAATCTCGAGAATAATGAAAGCGTAGTTGTTGCCAGCAAGATAGCTGATAGCCTTGGCATCACCAGGTCAGTTATTGTAAATGCTTTAAGAAAATTTGAAAGTGCAGGGATTATTGAATCGAGATCTTTAGGCATGAAAGGCACCTTTATCAGGGTTAAGAACACGCATGCACTGGAACTGGTTGCAGCCAGGTCCGAACGTTTTGGGGCAGCGTTTCGTTAAGAATAGATATAAAAGTAACACAAATAAATAAAACAGTGAAATCAACCGGTTGTGATACTTTCAAAGGCATAACCGGTTTTTCATATTAAAGATATTTCATTGACAGCACTATTACAGGTTGTTACAATTAGGTCTGATGTTTAAACTAACTTAGCACGAATTGTAGATGGAGGGGTTTTAAGTGTCTATATTTTTGACATTTTTAGCGATATTTGTTGCAAAGATCAGCCACGTAAGCCTCGGTACTCTGCGCATTATTTACCTCACCAGAGGACAGAGCAAGATAGCGGCAGTTATCGGTTTTTTCGAGGCAATTATCTACCTTTTTGCATTGAGTATGGTTCTAAATAACCTCGATCAGTGGTCCAATATACTGGTTTACGGTTTTGGGTTTGCAGTCGGAAACCTTGTCGGTAGTATTATCGAAGAAAAATTAGCAGTTGGCTATGTCCATATACAAATTGTAACGATCCATAATTGCGGTACACTTGAAGAAGTCCTTCGAGAGAATGGCTTTGGGGTTACCTCAATTCCCTGCTACGGCAAAGAAGGGGAACACAGGACACTCCAGGTGTTGCTTAAAAGACGGGAACTGCCCCATTTCCATAAACTGATGGATAAGGTAGCCCCTGAAGCTTTTATTTCAATATTTGATACCCGCAAAATTATGGGTGGATATTTTACAAGAATGAAGGCGAAATAGAGATGGCAATAACTGGTGAACAGCTAGTCAATGCTCATAAGGCGATCGGCGTAATTGATTCGGGTGTTGGTGGGTTGACAGTCGTGCGCGAAATCAGCAGGTTAATGCCTGATGAAAGCATTATATACTTTGGCGATACAGCCCGTATGCCTTACGGACCGCGTTCTTCAGAAGAAGTACGCGGTTTTGTTTTTGAAATGATCAAGTACCTGCAGCATCAGGAAATTAAAATGCTGGTAGTGGCCTGTAACTCTGCCACCGCAGCTGGATTGCCCTATTACCAGGCATTTTGTGATTTGCCGGTCATCGGCGTGATCGAACCCGGAGTCAGGGCTGCTCTCGCTGCAAGTCACAACAAAACTATCGGGGTAATCGGGACAGTCGGGACAATAAACAGTTCAGAATATGTTAAAGCCCTGCAAAAAAATAACGGGAATCTAAGGATCTTTACCAAAGCCTGCCCTTTATTTGTTTTACTGGTGGAAAATAACCTTGTGAACACTCCTGAAGCAAAGAAAGTAGCGCATGAATATCTCGACCCCCTGGTGTATGAAGGAATTGACACCTTAATACTGGGATGCACACATTACCCACTTATGGCAGATTTAATCCAGGAAGTTGTTGGTCCTGAAGTGAGATTAATTAATTCTGCTGAAGAGATAGCCTTTGAAATCAAAGCAATATTAAGAGAATCTGAACTTACCAACCCGCTTAAAAGTAAGGAAAACCGCTTTCGGTTTTTCGTAAGCGGTCATCCGAGATCATTTGAAGAGGTAGGAGCAAAACTGCTTCAACAGGATATCATAGCATACCAGGTCCTGTTTTAAACCAGGTTGTTTACATAGCTCTTAAGCGTTTAATTCTATCCTCTGCCGGCGGGTGGGTTGAGAAAAGAACGCTCATCCGATTTGCTGCTTTCAATCCAAGTGCAGGGTTTACGATATATAGTCCGTTTAATGCACTGTTTTCAAGCCTGTTATTGGGAACCTGCATATTTGTGATTTTTTCCAGAGCGCTGGCCAGTCCTTCGGGATAACCGGTAAAGTCAGCTGCTGTTGCATCTGCAAGATACTCGCGCTGCCTGGAGATGGCAAACCGGAGAAGTTGAGCAAATACGGGAGCCAGGATCCCGATAATGACAAGGACCAGAATGCCGATCAATTGCCCTTGCCCGCTCCTGCGACCTCCACGGCCAAGTCCACCAAACAATGCCGATCGGCGGACAACAACTCCCAGAAATACAATTGTTCCGGCCAGCACAACTGCTACTGTTGCCAGCAGCACGTCATAGTTATTTATATGAGCCATTTCATGAGCGATAACCCCTTCAAGCTCCTGGCGGTTCAACCGCTTCAGCAGTCCTCTTGTAACTGCGATTATCGAATTTTGCGGGTTTCTTCCGGCTGCGAAAGCATTGGGTACTTCACTCTCGATTATATACAACTTAGGTACCGGTTTTCCGGCAGCTATACTCAGTGCTTCAACTGTATTATAAAGGAAAGGTTCGTCTTTTTTTGAAACCTCTCTTGCTCCGGCCATTGACGTGACCACTCCCTGGCCACCGAAATAACTTACCAAAAAGAGGACTATGAAAACCAGGAAGGCCAGGATAAAGCCTATTACCGGATCACCGATGTAGATTCCACCAAAATAGCCTATGATGGCAAATAGAACGGCATAGAGGATAAAGAGGAGGAAGGTTTTTCTTTTATTGGCCGCAATTCGACCGTAGATTGGATCCATCACCTTGCTTCACCACCGCCTATTTCAACATGGGGAGCAGATCTTGCCTTATCTGATTCGACGGCGAAAAATTCCCGTGGCTTAAATTTTAACAGATTTGCCACAAGATTGGATGGGAATCGCTGGATTACCATGTTCAGAACCATCACTGTCCGGTTATATCGCTGGCGGGCATATGCAATCTTATTTTCAATTCCAACCAGTTCTTCCTGGAGCATTAAAAAGTTCTGGTTTGCCTTTAACTCTGGATAGTTCTCCGCTACTGCAAATAAACTCTTTAAAGCATTAGTCGCTATGTTATCAGCACCGGCGTTTTCCTGAATGGATGTGGCTTTCATCCAATCAGTTCTTGCTTTTGTGATTGCCTCGAGAAGTTCCCGTTCGTGAGTCATGTAACCCTTAACGACATTGACCAGGTTGGGTACCAGGTCAAAACGTTTTTGCAGCAGGGTATCAATATTTGCGTAAGCAGTATCAGCCATGTTTCGTAAACCAACCAGCCGGTTGTAAGTATAAGCAATGAAAAAAAGAACCAGGGTGATTACAGCCACTATCACGTATGGGCCATCCATCAAATAACCTCCTTCGGAGAGCTAAGAGTAATTATTCTTTGTTATCAATGGTTTTCCTCTATACATTATACAGTGAAACAGAAAAATAATCTTGCGATACCAAATCTTAAAAGAAGAGGAATTGAATACATGGTGAGGAATAGTGAAGGAAAACAAATTAATATGAAAGGAAAGATCATATGCGACATGACGGCAGGGAAAACGATCATCTGCGTCCTCTTAAAATCACACGCTCTTATTTGAAATTTCCTGAAGGCTCTGCACTCATTGAACTGGGAGATACCAGGGTGATCTGCACTGCTACAATTGAAGATAAAATCCCCGCATTCCTTAAAGGAATGGAGCAGGGCTGGGTTTCTGCGGAATATGCCATGCTTCCCCGCTCAACATTTGTACGTTCATCCAGGGAACGATCAGGGGCAAGCGGACGAAGCATGGAAATCCAGCGTCTGATTGGTCGATCACTGCGCGCTGTAATAGACCTGAAAGCTCTGGGAGAAAGAACAATATGGATCGATTGCGATGTACTTCAGGCTGATGGTGGTACCCGTACGGCGGCAATAAGCGGTGCTTTTGTTGCCCTTGCCGAAGCGATTTATCACCTTCAGGATAGTGATAAAATCGATCAATTTCCCCTCTATGATTACCTGTCGGCGGTCAGTGTTGGAATGGTAAATGGCGGTATACTGCTCGATCTCGCTTATATTGAAGATGCTGTGGCTGAGGTGGATATGAATCTGGTTATGACTGCAGACGGCAAACTGATAGAAATTCAGGGCTCGGCTGAAGATCAACCATTTAACCGGATTCAGCTCGATCAAATGATTGATCTAGCTTCAAAAGGTGTGAAAACTATAACTGCAGTTCAGAAACATGTTCTTGGATCAGTGATAACCGGTTTGATTGATAAAAGTCGGATATCATTCAGCCAAAAAAACCTGGAGGAATAACTGTCTTGAAAACGTTGGTTCTTGCAACCGGTAATCGCAACAAGGTAAAGGAGATGAAGGAGCTGTTGGCTGGCCTGCCCGTTAAGATTCTTACTATGGATGGTTATCCCGGCCTGGTTATGCCAGAGGAGGATCAGCCCACATTTGCGGGAAATGCTGCTGTAAAAGCAGAAGCAGTATCTGAATTTACCGGAGAGATAGCTTTGGCAGATGATTCAGGTCTGGAGGTTGATGCTTTAGAAGGTCGTCCCGGTGTTTATTCGGCACGCTACGCTGGAGAGGATGGTAATTACGAAGCTAATAATCAACTGCTGCTCAAGGAACTTGAAGGTATCCCCCCTGAGAGTCGAACCGCTCGTTTTGTCTGTGCTATTGCTGTATCTGTACCCGGAGATCAAACATACATAGTTGAAGAATCGTGTCCGGGACGGATTGCTGAAAACCCTGATGGCGACGGCGGTTTCGGCTACGATCCGCTATTTATATATGAACCTTCCGGAACAACCTTTGCCCGCATGAGTCCGGAAGAGAAGAATGCTGTTAGTCACCGCGGAAAAGCATTGCGCAGCGCTTATCATGTCCTTGAAAAATTATTCATCCAGTGACAATAAACGTTGTATTATTGTTATTTACTTGTGCTTGTGCTACAATATGCTTTGTAGAAATGAAAGTTACAGTGACGTCGGGGCGTAGCGCAGCTTGGTAGCGCACTTGGTTTGGGACCAAGGGGTCGCTGGTTCGAATCCAGTCGCCCCGACCATAAAAACGCGGAACTCCGACCGCGTTTTTTATTAATCAGGCAACTACTACGGTGATAGCAAATTAAAGGATGAAAGGAGAATACCCGTTTTATCATTTAGCTGCGGGTCTGGCAAAGATGGCTAAAATACTGATTATCTATCACAGCCGTACAGGCCATATCAGGAAAATGGCTGAAGCGGTGGTAAAGGGAGCCAAAGGCACGGGAGCAGAAGCAACTCTATGCAAAGTTACCGAATGTAATGTTGATGATCTGCTCAAACATGACGCAGTAATCGTCGGTTCTCCCACCTATTATGGATTGGTGGCAGGACCGATTAAAGATTTCTTTGATCGAAGCGTAATTCATCATGGTAAACTGGAGGGAAAAATCGGTGGGGCATTTGCCAGCTCTGCCATACTGGGTGGCGGGGTTGAAAGCACCATATTAAGCATTTTACAGATGATGCTGGTACACGGCATGATAATCCAGGGTCAGAGCAAGGGAAATCACTTTGGTGCAGTTTCTATCGGTTCACCTGATGAAAAGGTTCTTGATCAGTGTTTGAATCTCGGTAAAAGAATTGCAAAACTGGCTTCCAGTCTCCACGGCTGAGTAATAAATTAATAATAGTACTCAGAGTACTTTTATTAACTTATTATTTCAAGGTTTCATTCATACTTCCTGTCCTGTACCCCAGGATATCCAAAGTAACATAGGTGAAACCCAGTTCTCTGAATTTGTCATAGATCAATTGTCGATTAATCCTTTCCATCAATCGGGCAAAACCGGTTTCATCGGTTTCTATCCTGGCCAGGTTTCCATGATAGCGTACCCTGACCTGGTGTAAGCCAAGATCCAACAAAAATTGTTCTGCAGCATCGATCATCAACAATCTTTCCGGTGTAATGCTTTCGCCATATGGGAAACGTGAAGAGAGACAGGCAAAAGATTGCTTGTTCCAGGTTGGCAAGCCTAATTCTTTTGATAGTTTGCGGATCTCTTCTTTAGTCAGCCCGGCGTGACGCAGCGGACTCTTTACGCCAAGTTCAGAAATGGCGATATGTCCCGGCCGGTAATCTCCTTCATCATCAAGATTTGATCCCTCGACAACATGATTAAGGTTTTTTTCACTGGCTATAGACTGTATTTTTGAAAAAAGTTCTGATTTGCAGAGGTAACAGCGGTTTACAGGATTATCAGAAAACCCGTCGATATCAAGTTCTTCTGAATCGATTATTATATGTTTGATCCCGTTTTCTTTGGTAAAAACCGAGGCTTCTTCAAGTTCACGCTTAGGAAAACTCAGAGAACGGGCAGTTACGGCTATTGCCCGATCACCGAGAATATCATGGGCAATCTTTAAAAGGAAAGTTGAATCGACACCGCCAGAAAAAGCAACAGCAACACTTTCCAGGGTTTTCAGGTAATCGCGAAGCTTGTCGACCTTTTCATTTATACTAACCATTAATAATCTCTCCGTTCCGTCTGTATCCAATTATTAGTCAAGCACCATCATCTGCTTACCACCGTATTCAACTCCGGCACATCTGCCAGAGTCATTAATAATTGTTTGCCCCGTTTGTAGATCTATTAATTCCAGGTGTAAGTTACCCTGCAGGTTTTCCTGGACCAGGGGAATCATTTTATCTCCACGGGGTCCGTTAAGCAATATAAAATTATCATATTCGGTTTTACACTTCACATGTAATCTGTGTCGGGAATTATTGAAGTTCATAATAACATCGCTACCTTTGCTGACCACCTCTATCTTACTGTGATTAATTGAAGTAAATTCATAAAAATCATTGTTAACGTAGAGCCCGGCCAGAAATCCCCTGAAATTGCTGAAAAGAAAAGGAATGTGGCCTATCGAACAGCTAAAGGAGGCACGTGCCGTTTGGAAATGGTTGCATTGGATCCAGATCCATGAGTAGGGAAAAGCAGATCCCCAGTTTTTCTCAATGTAACCTTTGCCCCCTCCGAAATCTATGTTTTGTCCTTTGAAATCAAGTGATCCTGAAAGATCAAAATCCATGGAACAAACCTGGCTGTAGCACTGCATTTTGGGGATATAGTTATAAAAACCCATACTGCCCGGATTCAAAAAGTTGTCCGGCCATTTGTTATGATTACTGAATTTGATTTTACCTATTAAACTAACTTCCGGGCGGTCAAGTTTAAAATTCAAACCCTCTATTCCGAATTTGTTTTTATCGATATTTAAAGAGAATATTCTTTTATCTGTCCCGAAAGACTCTACAGGAAACCGAAGGTAATCATAAGTTTTTTTCATGCCGTCAACTATCTGAATAAATGAATGCGAGTAATCTCTGTTTGGGCTGTAATAAATGCCGGGTATAAAGGCAAAAGCATTTTCCATTCCGGCATCAACCAGCTTAAAATACCAACCTTCAAAAAAGGTTTTTTCTGTCCGGTCATGATAGAGGTCTGGGTTGCGCAAACTTTTTAAATTCATCATTAGTCCCTGTAATAGATTAATAGAATCATTGGGTTTTTATAATAACATAAATATCTTTTAACACCCTTGCATTACCTGATATCGTAAGTCCACAGATCATGTTGATACTCTCCGGCTGTTGAGAACGATTATCTATTTAAATGGATACTTTTTATCCAGATATTTCGGCTCTTCGTATTTGTCTTTCATAATCGGTCCCCCGATGATAAGAATTTAGATGGAACCATTTCGACGAAACTCACGGATAAGCCTTTTTTGTTTTGATAAATTTAAGTTCACTTGACAGGCAGCAGTTCAATCTGTACATTCTAATAAACTAAGGAATAAGTAAATATATTAGATTGTCGGAGGTGATCTATATGCAAAAAGTGCCCAAGACAAGGAAAAACCTTCTAAAGTGTTTATGTAAAAAATGCCCTACCTATTCATTTACCTGCAAAATGATGTCTATCCCGGGGAATATAATACTATTGATGGATACCAAAGATGACAGGCTGCATGCCGAAACCATGTTCTGTGCTTACAGCAAGAGTCAATGTATAAAAGATGAAAAGGGCTGCATCTGCCGGAAGTGTGAGGTATACAAAGAAAATGAATTATCCGGGATGTATTTTTGCCTTGAAGATGGAGGCAAATAATAAGGGAAAAGTTTCGGTACATAATTAAACCAGGTTCCAACAGACCTTTAGCTTACCTGCAGAATCAACTTTCCCGACCATCTACGGCTGTATTCCTTCGTCTCTAAAGACGAGATCCTTCAGCCTCCGACCGGTTCTGTGTGTTCCTGCGCTGCGGTTTCCGGCGCTTCCCGGCTCCGTTCCGGTATAACCCTTCACTTTGCCTTTCCGCTTCAGTTCCTTGCAACTGCCTGGTTCTCTTGGATAACGCCGGCTTCCGAATCAGGCTTGCGCCCTTTTCTTTTTCCGGTTTTTCCCTTTGAGCCGGGCCCGGTTCACCTTTCAGTCCCTCAGAACCTGGTATCTAGTATATTAGCATGTTACTAAAAAGTTGTCAATGAATTTTTAAAATTTTATACTAACGATTCAAGATCATTTCACCAAATTTTTTGCCAAAGGCTTCACCTTCTTTAAAATCCTCAGGTGATGGTCCCCCGATAAAATCAAAAGCTTCAACTAACTCCCATTTCAAACCTTCAATCCGTTTGTCCAGTTCTCTGCGAGCTCCTCCCGACCAACCGTAACTTCCAAAATAGGCTAACTTCTTGTTTTTAATTGCCTTTCTTTCTGCCAGATCAAGGAGGTGGGCAGCAGGTGGAAAAAGCCGGGCTTCGTAAGTCGGTACCCCAAGTATAACACCCTGTTTTGACCAGAGTGAAGGGAGAATATAACTGCCGTGTGTTCTTGCCACATCATAAATATCAACTTCAACACCGGCGCCAGTTAAACCCTGCAGAACAGAATCCATCATTGCCCCGGTATTGCCATACATTGATCCGTATAGAACTGTTACAGCAGGTTCTCCATGATTGTTGGCATATTCAGCCCATTTCTTATAAAGCTCTATTATTCTGCCGGGTTTTTTTCGCCAAACCAATCCATGGGATGGAGCAATAATTTTAATTGGAATTTCAGATAGCCGGGCTATCGCTTTTAATACCTGACCGCTGAAAGATGCGACTATGTTTGCGTAATAACGTAGAGCTTCTTTTTCGTAAAAGTCAAAATCAGTATAATCATCATCAAATATGTCCCCTCTTAAAGCGCCGTATCCTCCAAATCCGTCGCAGGAAAATAATATTTGCGAATCTGGCTCGTAGGTCATCATTGTCTCCGGCCAGTGAATAAAAGGAGTCATGAAGAATTTAATCATTTTTCCACCAAGGTCGAGTTCTTCTCCATCGCTTACTATGCGAACCTTTTCAGTTATGCCAAAAAAATTAGCTACCATTGGAACGGCTTTAGCCGAACAGAGAATCTCTGCATCAGGGGCGAGTTCCCTTAATATCTTTAAGACCCCGGTGTGGTCAGGCTCCATGTGGTTGAGAATAATGTAATCGATCTTTGACACCTCAACGATTTCATTGATCCGGTCAATATATTCCTCTATCTTTGTTGATTTGGCCAGGTCAACGATTGCTTTCTTATCGCTGTTAATCAAGTAAGAGTTGTAAGATACCCCTTCCCTGGTTATCGGCCACAATCCCTCAAAAAGATCTGTTGTGTGATCATTGACTCCGATCCAGTAAATATCAGGCTGAATGGTAACAGCAGGCATATCTGGCACCTCCCGGAATTAAATTGAAATGATAAACGAAGCATTCTTATAGATAATTTATTATATCATTAAACAGATCAATACCGCTTGAGGTATAATTAGAAAAAGTCTTATATCAGACATATAACACAAAACCAGGGAGGAACCATGAAAGAAAAATCTATTAAAGAAAGCCAGCTGACAATTGTTCAGCAGATGGTTCAGGCCGATGCAAACCTGGCTGGGAACGTGCATGGTGGAGTTATCATGAAATTGATCGACAGCACAGCCGGAATTGTTGCCGCCAGGCATTCTTCCAGCAACGTGGTTACTGCTTCGATAGACCGGCTCGATTTCCATAATCCGGTTTATGTAGGGGAACTTCTTAAATTAAGTGCTTCAATTAATTACACGGGGACATCTTCCATGGAAGTGGGAGTAAGGGTAGAAGCTGAAAATGTGATGACAGGGGAATGCCGCCATACAGCCTCTGCTTATCTCACTTTCGTAGCGCTTGACAAGGACGGAAAACCCACAAAAGTACCGCCCCTTGCTCTCGCGGGTGAGGATGAGAACAGAAGATACCAGGAAGCTTCCGAGAGGCGTAAAATCAGGCTTGTGGAGCGTAAAAGAGAAGCTGGAAATGATTGAAGGAAATTTATTATACTGTGTGATTAAGTGATATAATTGAGCTGATAACAAACTAAAGATGATAAGGTTGATAACATCACAGACTTCTTAAAGAATGTTGATACCAAGGACGGAGCCAAAATGCTTCAGCATATCTTTTCCGGAAACAATGATCGGGTCCAGAATAACCTGGCCAGGCAAACCGGAATGAAAAAGGACCAGGTATCAGGCGTTTTGACCCAGTTGGCTCCATTACTGATCGGTGCGTTAGGACAACAGAAAAAAGAGCAGAAACTGGATGAATCAGGCATTTCAGGATTATTGAATGGGCTGATGGGTCAGGGTGACAGCGGAGTGATGGGTCTGGTTACAAACATGCTGGATAAAGATCAGGATGGCAGCATCGTTGATGATATTGGCGGAATGCTGGGCAATTTCTTTAAGAAATAGCCTAAAAATTATCAAGCTGAGGGTAGAAAAAATTAGGCATCTGAAAATCTATTTAAATAATCATCAAAAACTAAACTTCCTGAGTCGATCTGAAAAATGGGCAACGGAAGTTTTTTATTACAGATTTGGCTGATGCGATGATAAATAATATTATAAATACGCTGAAAGCGGGGTGACGAGAATGAAAAATTATGACATCCTGATCCAAAATGCTCGGCTGCGAGGGCAGGGCGGCAGGCTTTTTCAAATAGGTATCGGTAGGGGTAAGATCACCAGCCTGGCGAAAGAAATAAACGGCACTGCTGAAATAGAAATTGATGCCCGAGGGAACCTGGTAACCGAATCGTTTGTCAACCCCCACCTTCATTTGTGCAAGGTGTATACCCTGATGATGATGGACGATGAAGCAATGAAGTCTTACCAGGGTTCTGATAAATCTATGGGTAAAGCGATGACCGGGATTGAACTGGCCATGCGGGTAAAAGAAAACTATGCCGAGAAGTGGATCATCAAAAATGTCAGGAAGGCAGTTGCTCTCTCTGCTTTGTATGGAGGCACCCATATCCGGGCGTTGGCTGATGTTGACAGTAAAGCCCGCCTGGAAGGTGTTAAAGCTCTGCTCAAAGCCCGAGATGAATTTAAAGGTATCGTTGAAATACAAGTTGTCGCCTTTGCCCAGGACGGTATTGTCCGTGAACCGGAGGCCGCTAAGCTGGTTCGAGAGGCGATGAAGTTAGGGGCCGATGTGGTCGGCGGTATTCCCTGGATCGAATATACGGAAGCGGATATCAGGGAACATATCAAAGTTATATTTGATATTGCCGAAGAGTTCGATGCCGATGTATCAATGTTGGTCGATGATGCCGGTGACCCGGGACTGCGAACAACAGAGTTAATGGCTTTGGAGACAATCAAGCGAAATCGCGTAGGCCGTTCATTGGCTCATCATGCCAGGGCCATGGCTCTTTATCCCCAACCTTATTTTCAAAAACTGTCAGCGTTACTAAAAAAAGCAGGAATGGGGGTAGTCAGCGACCCGCATACCGGTCCACTGCATGCTCGCGTTCAGGACCTTTTAGAAGAGGGCAACCTGGTTTGCCTGGGACAGGACGATATATCAGATGCTTACTATGCGTTTGGCCGCAATAACATGCTGGAAATAGCATTTCTGGCTTCACACCTCTTATGGATGACTACCCGACCGGAAATCGAAGTATTATATGACATGATCACTTCCAGGGCTGCAGAATGTATCGGGCTCAGGAATTTTAAACTTAAAGTAGGTGAACAAGCTAACCTGGTTATTCTTGATGTTCCCGACACACTCGAGGCGCTGCGTTATCATGAAGCACCGAAATATGTGATCAGCCATGGTAAATTAGTTGATCAGATAAAAATGCAAGCGATTATTGCCAGTTAAGATTTATTTTCATAAACTAATCAGGGAAAACATGAACATGATCTCCAGGTTCCAGCCTACCATCGTTCGCAGTGCCGTATCGCCCGGAACCGTCCAGAATGCAGAATAACCGGTAAGGTGCATGACCCATACCATTTGAAAGTGGTTAAGTCCCTCAAACCTTCCAGCGCCTGCAGCGTTGCTTCAGTCATCTTCAGATCCTCCTTAAGCATTTGTAGTTGCAGGACTTTATGTTATTACGCCTGATAAAATGCATAGGCGGAACATCAATAAGCATCGGCTTTGCTTTTGGTAAATAAAGATCTTTGTAATCCTTTTTGAAATCCACCTTATCGGGCATTTCTTTTCCCCCTGTGGGTATTTACCTGAAAGATTCTGGTCATCAATGAATATCCCTGCAGAAATGATTAATTGAGTTGTAATAATATAAAGAAAAATCAGTGCGAGGCACTGATTTTCTACATATAAATCTATATTGATTTTTTTAATGCAGGTGGGTCGATCCGATTACAATGCTGTTGCCAAAGTATTGGATTGTTTTTTTGCTTTTGCATTCCGGGCAGGTATGAATTGTGCCTTTTTCTTTTTCTGCGAGAGTCTCCGTAATCTCAAAGATCTTGCCACAATCCCGGCAGATGTATTCGTAATTAGGCATAACAGCAACCCTCCTTACCGGCTTGTTGTTATTAAAATATTCTACTTTGATTTTCAGAAATCCTTCATTTTGTTTAGCTGGTCATATTGAAAAAGACTTTTAACAATTCGTCGCGGACATCAGCCGGTAGTAAGTCCAGGATAGTATTTAGAGTTGCCATCTCTTTGGGCAGTTCCATGCCGGTTAACCCGATGACCGGTATGATGGCCATCATTACCTCTTCAACCGGTTTACCGGATACTTCTTTTACTATTTCAGCCAACTCATCCCGGTTTACAGATGATCCCGACCTAACTAGTGAAGCAACTACATCGTTTAAATCCTTTAAAAACAGTTCAGCCTGCGGCACGTTGGCCTGGGTTATGCTCACATGCAGATTTGCCGGCCCACCCCCAAAGGAATATTGTGGGGTCATCTGCCAGCCACGCTTGCGCATCAAGTCATCGACTTCAAAGATGTTAACCTGATGGGAAGTCATTGTAAACATGCACATGTCCGGTTTTCCAAGTACATCTAAACCTTCAATACCGGCAATCCCCTCCAGTATTACTTTTGTAGCTTCCTGGGATTGACGGACAATTTCCCTGAAACCTTCTTCGCCAAGGTAGCGCATTACGGCGTATGCAGCTGCAATCGGGCCACCTGTTCGACTGCTCTGAGTGGTCGGGTTTATTAAGAAATACAGGGTTGTGCCCGAACTTACAAACCAGGCATATTTTCTAAGTTCGCGGTTACGGTATAAAACCACCGATGCATTTTTGGGTGTGTATCCGTACTTGTGTAAGTCAGCAGATATACTGGTTACTCCTGGGACAGAAAAGTCAAAATCCCGGACCTCTTCACCCATTCGTCTCAATACAGAAAGATATATTCCACCAACACATCCATCGACATGAAATAGAATGTTCTTTTCGCTGGCCAGAGAGGCCATTTCACTGATGGGATCGATGGAACCATGAGAATAATTGGGAGCCGAACCAACGGCAAGAATTGTATTAGAGCCAAGAGCATTTTTATATGAGTCGAGGTCGGCGCGGAATTCATCCAACTCTACGGCAGTCTGGATTACCTTAAGGTCAAAGTAATGGGCAGCTTTAAGAAAAGCGGGATGAGCGGTTACCGGCAGGACCATTTCCGGCCTGGTTATCTCAGGTCGGTTTATACGGGCCCAATCCCTTGCTGTTTTAACAGCCATCAGGATACTTTCGGTACCTCCACTCGTTATGTTGCCTACTGCTTCATCATCTCCTCGGAGCAGTTCAACAACAGAATCTAATATTTCTTTTTCGATCAGTCCTATACTTGGGTACATTGTTATCCAAAGAGCATTCTGGGCCAGAAATTTGTTGTAGGCTTCAATGGCAAGCTCGTGGGCTTTATCACCGGGATTATAGACTCCTGATAAAACTTTTCCATCCTGCCAGTTTACATCCTTCGCGGCAAAATTTTTGAGTTCCCTGAGGACTTCTTCTCGCGTTGTTCCTGTCGGCTGTAAGGCACCCATTTAAATTAACACCTCCGAACTGAGTTAAAAAATATTTACATATATTGGACATTATATCATTAAATCGCACGTTTAGGCAGCTTATATTTACAATATTATAAAAAATACAAATTGACTTACAAAATACCGCCGTGTTAAGATCTTTCCATCAGGATTTAAAAATAAACCAGCGGAGCTGATTAAACATGGAGAAAAAGCGGTCGTTATCAGTTGGAACATATATCGGTTATGGCATTGGTTCGGTGGGGACCGGTATTTTTGCGACAGTGCCCGGGTTACTGCTTCTTAGTTTTATGGTCCGCTACCTGCAGATTCCACCGGCACTGGCCGGGACCGTGATCATGATACCACGATTATGGGATGTAATAACCGATCCCTTCGCCGGTTCTCTTTCCGACAGGACGCGCAGCAGATGGGGAGCGCGCAGACCCTGGATGCTGGCCGGTGCTTTAACTTTGCCGGTCGCATTTGCCTTACTTTTCAGGGTCCCCGAGCAGATTGGAACCGAGGCTGCTTGGTACTTGATGTTCATCTACATTCTTTGTACTACATTTTTCACCATTTACCAGGTGCCGTATGTATCGATGCCGGCTGAAATGAGCGAGGACTATTATGAACGAACAACAATTATGTCCTGGCGTGTTGCCTTTTTAACATTGGGAATCCTGGTGGGTGGAGCCGCTGCACCGGAAATTATCTCGGCCGGTGGAGGAGGCAGGGATGGGTTTGCCCTGATGGGAATTGTTGTTGGGGTGGTCCTATTCCTGGTACTGATCGGATCTTTCTTTGGCACCGCCCGGGTGCCTAAAGTTGAACCGGTGGCTGTAACCGCTTCTTTCAGAGAACAACTTCGGGCGGCGGGAGAAAACAAACCTTACTTTATACTCTTCGGTGCATATATCATCCAGGTCCTGGGTATTGGGGCGATGCTGGCCGGTGTTGACTTTTTCTCCAGCTATATTTTAGGCGATCCGGGACAAACCAGCATTTTATTTGTCTGCCTGATTGGGCCAGCCCTGATTACTATGCCTCTATGGGTCAGGGTTGGCCGCCGTTTTGGAAAGCTTTCAGGATATATTATCTGTACAGTGCTTTTTGCTCTCGGCGGACTCTTTTTGATGCTGGCCAGCCCTAACCAGCTTTGGTTGGTATACCTGATAGTCTTTGTCATGGGCGCCGGTTATGCCGGGACCCAGCTTTTTCCCTTCTCCATGCTGCCGGATACAATCAGTGCCGATACTCTCAGGACGGGCATGAGGCGGGCTGGTGCCTTCACAGGTTTATGGACCGCCGCAGATAAAGCCGGCTTTGCTGTTGGTCCTGCAATTTTTGCTGCTATCCTCGCAGTAACCGGTTTTATTGAGACTGAAGGCGGGGTTATCATTGATCAGCCGGCTTCAGCCTTAATGGGAGTCAGGATTGGATTTGCCCTGCTGCCGGCTCTGCTGATGGCTCTGAGCATTTTCTTCTTGCGGCGTTATAAACTGGATCCTGAAACAATCGCAGCATTGGGATTAAGCGAAAGGGAAGGCAAATAAAGCAAATCCATTTTGATTTTATATATACTGCCGGGTTAAAGATCAATCTAAATCCTGGTAACTTCTGTTCAATTAATACAATACCTACGTAATGGGAGAGCCTCAAATAAGGCTCTCTCATTGTTTACTCATTGTTAACTTTAGGCTGTTATAGTTATCTTACAATCAACAACTTAGCAACTTAATGATTTGCACTAACCCTGAACTTAAATAAAGTTTGCCATAACGATTCTTCATATCTTAGAAAGGAGGTGGATCTAATGGTTCTTTATGTTATGAAGTGGAATATCCATCCTGACAAAGTAGATGAGTATCTGAATTGGACCAAATCGTCTATTCCACGAACCATGTCAGTACCGGGAGTTATTGAATTCAGGGCGTACAGACCAGCCTCTGGAAGTTCACAGGTTGTTGTAACTTATGAATTTGCCGACATGTCATCCTGGGCTGCGTGGCAGGGACACGAAGATATGCAGGCTCTTTTATCAGAACTTCACACAGTTGCCGCTGGTATAAAGCTGGAACTGTGGGGTCCTTCACCGGTTGTCCCGGAACCTATGCGGACATGTGATTGAAAGATTTCTCATGTTCTGTATCTTTGATGCATCAAAATCAGACTTTAAATAGTAGGAGTTGAATATGCAATTCCTGGATCAGTCCTCGGTAAGCTGGCCAAATCTTTTATACTCAAGCAAAATGAACGTGAAGCAGATACACTCCTAGAAAACCTGAAGTTGAGGATGGAAACCTGACAAAACGTTTAACTGAAGCAACCCAGTTTTTGGTAAAGTTTTTCTGTTTCCGGAGACGGTGTGAGTCCAGACTCTTCTAAAAGAGTCGTCTTGAACCATTTTTGTTCTTCGGTAAATGCTTGCCGGTCTCCAAGTGCCGAATATATCTGAAGCAGCAATCGGTGTGCCGGTTCACAAAGTGGATCGGCCTCTTTTAGTTTTAACAGATAATCCATTGCCTTGTGATAACTCCCACGAAGGCGATAGAACCTTGCCAGTGCGAGAAGAGCTTCAAAATATAGGTGCCTGAGACGCACTTGACGTGGAATTGCCCATGCATACTCGATTTGCTCTGCCAAATAATCTCCCCGGTAAATTTGAACTGCTTTAGAGAGCATGCCAACACTCAGTTCACGAAGTGGTTCTTCCTGCAGACCAGCATTGATCAACCCTTCAAAGTTTTTAAAATCCAGCTGAAATAAACCTGATTGAAGCGCATAGCAGTCCTGCTTAAAGAACACCAAATCCGGTAAATCTTTACACTCGAAATGGCGGCGCAGGTAATGCATGGTTGTTCTGAAAAGGGCACTACCATTTTGAGGATCAGTCTCCGGCCATAGTTCTTCTATTAACCTCTCTTTACAAGCAGGCCTTTCAAGGTGAAGCATTAATGCTAATAGTTCACATGTTTTTCTGGTACGCCAACCGGTTATTTCTTTTTCGCCCCTGTAAAGCTGAAAGGAACCAAAAGTTTTTACTTCAATTTCTGGTTTTTCATCAAACTTTACTCTGGGATTAGTTAAACCCATTTTAGATGGTAACTGCATGTAATGTAGATAAGATTGGGCTGATTGACGAACTACCGGTGCATTATCCCTGGAAAGGATAGTTATTATTTTTAATGCATCTTCTCCTGACAGTTCTGTCAATGGTGCTATGACTCTGTGGCGCACTGCCGGATTGGGATGTTCAGAAAGTTCATAAAGCAGGTTGAGTGATAATTTGCCAAGGCGGATTAACATTTGTTGGGTGTAGGTTGTTTCAATATCATTTTCCAGGCTGAAACGTAATATAGGCTCAAGAAGTTTGGCTGTTGGCTGAAGGGCATTGCATATAAAATTTAACTTTGCCCCAAGGCTTAAAAATTTACGGGCATATTTTTCAAATTCTTTTTGCTCACCTGAATAATAGTGAATGTAAGCGATTGCTTTATAAGCCTGACAAAGTCTGGTCCTGAAATTCATAGCTGAAAGGTTGAATTCAGCTCTCATCAGGATTGCTTTTGCTTCAGGTATGTTTCCCATCAAGGCGAGAATAGTTCCGGCAAGCATTTGAACTAGCCCACAGGCCAGGTCGTTTTGTATTTCAGCGGCCTTTATTGTTTCGTCCAATATCTGCTTAGATTCAACCCAATTTCCCCGGGCAAAACGACACCAGGAAAGCAACATCTTGTTTAAAAGTAAAAAATATCTTTCCGAACCATAATGATATTGTAATTCAAGGGCTTTTGTTATGAGCTCCTCTGTTTTTTCAAAGTCTCCTATTTCATAATATATATATGATAGGGCACAGTAGGCTGATGGCAGCGTTTCGACCAGTTGGTATCTTTCCTTCACTTCAACGCTTTTAAGAGCCCACTCTAGAGCTTTGTCCATCTCGCCCCAGTCACAGTAGATATAGGGAACAGCATCCTGGGTATAATACCCGGGAAGGGTCCCTTCGGTTGAATTTTTTATGCCCCACTGGTATATCTGCAGCGCTTTGGAATGCTGTCCCTGTTGGTATAGTATATGTCCCAGTGCTTCAGCCATATGAGTACAGGCAACCATATTGCCTGCTTGTTTAGATAATTTCAAGGAATCTGTCAGATAGGTTTCTGCTTCTTTTAGATTGCCTGATAAAGTAAGATTGTAAGCTTTCTCCAATATTAAATCATAACGTTGAGCTGTTTCCTCGGTATTCAACCAGGCTGAAACCTGGTCAAGTAAAGTCATGCTATCACTATATAATCCACGGTGCCTTAATAATCTTGCCTGCAGCAATCTGCATTCGGCAAGGCCGGTATTTTCAGTATCAACTGTGAACATGGATGTAGCAATTTCTATCCATTGCTCTGCCTGATCAAGTCTGCCCCGGTAAGTTTCAATAACTGCTTTATAAAATGATAGCCAAGCACTGTTTCGGACCTGGTCATCGCTAAGTTGTTCCAACCAATTGGCTACAGTATGCCAGCGGCCATTCAGCAGATTTAGGCGCCCTGCTTCTTCCAGTACAGCCTTTGCTTCTTCGTCAAAATCAGATTGAAGATAATATTCAACAGCTTTTCCAGTTTGATTTTTCCACCGGGCTATGCGACCTGCACGGTGGAATAAATGGTTCTTTTTATTGATTAGACGATCCATTAGAAATTTTCTAAATAGCTGGTGGCAGCGGTAAGTGCTTTTTACGCCAACCAGGGGGGTTAGAAGTAAAAATTTTTCGGCCAGGGATTGTAAGATTTTTTCCGAGTCGGTACGTTCAAGCAGTAAATCACATTCTTCCGGGTTGAGTACTTTTAATACAGAGCTTTCAATCAGAAACTTCTGGTATATGGAAGGGAGTTTTTCAAGAATTTCCGAGGCCAGATAGTCATAAAGCAAACCGGACATGGGGGAATTGTCTTTAAAATTCACTGGGATAGAATCTATTAGCTTTGGGTTGACCAGTTCCATAATCGCCGGCCATCCTCCGGTAAGTCCATGGATTTTTTCCACTGTTTTTCCACTTTGAGCACCGTAAAGTTTGGAAATTACAGCCCCAGCCTCTTCTTGTGTAAAACAAAGTTCACCGGTACTTATCTGAATGGCCGATTTGTTTACATATAAACGGGAAAGTGATAAAGGAATTAGATTTCTCGAAGCGATAATTAAAAATACTTCCGGTGGAAGATGTTCTATAAACTCCTGGGCTATTGAGTGAACAACCGGTTCCTTAATCACATGATAGTCATCAAGCACAATAAGAGGGTTGGCATCAGTTCGAACAAAGTCATTGATCAGCAGTGATGCTATAAAGCGAGGCATTTTTCTCAGTTTTTCACCGCTCATAGTCAGCTGAAGGACCTTATCACCGATATTTGGCCAGTGGGATTGCAAGCCCTTCGTAAGGTATTGAAGAAAAAGAGCCGGATCGTTGTCGTTGCGATCAAGATGAAACCAAACCAGTGGTCTTTCTAATTTGTGACTAAGCTGTAATGTGAGAATGGTTTTTCCGTAACCAGCAGGAGCGGTGATTATTATAATGCGTGTTTTATCTGCATTGAGAACAGGTTCTATAAGGCGTTCCCTGGGCAGCAAATTTCTGTCTTCTCTTGGTGGCATCAGCTTGGTAAGCATCACTTCAGCCATTTACGGTACATCCCGTATTTAAGACTTCTTTGTGCTTTTCAAGATGGGCTGTGTTATCTAAATAATGCAAATAATTAGTATAACTAATATACTACAGCCTTAACAATATAGCAATCAATGATTGTTTAGTTCCACATTTGCCCAAGAAGATGTGGAGCGCTTAAAAATATTTCTGCACCCCACTGTTTTCATCATTAATGGTTCTGTTTTTAGCCCATAGGAGGAATTACCCCCAGCTGCTGCAAAAATCCAAGATAATCAGAATACTCCCATTCTTCGACTATTTTACCGCCTTCCCAACGATTGATCAGACAGCCTACCAGGGTTACATCCTTGTTGGTTGGGGGAATTGGCAGTGACGGAGACTGGCCTGTATGTTTAGCTTTCCAGGCATACTGCCAGGTGCTCAGATTTCCTTCGAATACGATATTAGGGATGTCAACTTTGATATTGGAGTATGCATTTCGGGATTCGCGGGTTGATTCCTTGGCAGCTTCCAGGTTTGGAAGATCAGCAAAAGGAGGTTTGTGAAATGTGCAGTCCGGTGCATAATATTCGTCCCAGGCCTCAAAGTTACCTTTATGCCATCCTTCCAGAATTGCATTTTTGAACCTTTCTTTTTCTTTTTCATTCATCGCTTACACTCCCCGTATAATTAATTGGCCAGCTTTCATAAATTGAAAAGCCTCTTATAAAAGTTTATGCTCAGTCTGTTAACAAGGAGTAAACAAATTATTTGTATGGTAGAATCCATTCTTTATATTCCATAATGAAAATATGCAGGTAATCTCTATGGGTTATTGAATATACTCTGCGGGGAGGTGTGTGCATGGACAGACCTGATAGCACTATAATTCAGGAAGACATGGTCAGCCAGTCTGCAATTGAGAAATTTACAAAGGAAGCAGCAGCATTGATCGGAGAAGAGAATGTCTCTGTTAACAGGGCAGATTTAATATCCACCTGCCGCGACTACTGGCCCGTGAACAGTATCTGGATGCTCAATGGCGAATTCCCTGCTCTCCCGCAGGTAATTATCTGGCCTGGTAATACAGATGATGTATCAAAGATACTGTCGCTTGCTAACAGGGAGAAAATACCTGTTACTCCTTACGGTGAAGGTTCGGGCGCCCTGGGAGGAGTAATACCCCTTTACGGTGGCGCCGTTCTTGACATGAAGAAAATGAACCGTATCCGGGACCTGGACCATGATAATTTAATGGTAACAGTAGAATGCGGAATGAATGGAGCGCTGTATGAAGAAGAGTTAAACCGGGCCGGCTACACCGGCGGCCATTTCCCCCAGTCCCTGCGGTGCTCCTCCGTAGGAGGCTGGCTTGCCTGCAGGGCTGCAGGGCAATTTTCAACCCGCTACGGTAAAATTGAAGATATGACCGTATCCCTGGAAGCTGTCCTTCCTGACGGGACGATCTTTAAAGGGCGCGCTGTTCCCCGGACATCAACGGGGCCGAGGGTAGATCACCTCTTTCTAGGTTCTGAGGGCATCCTGGGGGTAATCACTGCCGCAACTTTGCGGATCTGGCCCCTGCCGGAAAAGCGGTATTTAAATTCATATACTTTTGACAGCCTGGAAAGCGGTTTGGAAGCGATTCGTCTTTTCATGAGGACCGGTACCCGGCCGGCGGTGGTTCGCCTCTACGATGCCCAGGAAACGGGTAACCATTTTCCCGAACTTGGCGACAAGCGTCCCGCACTGATCTTGCTGTTCGAAGGGGCAGAGGAAATTGTTAATGCCGAAGCCTCTCTGATTGATAAAATAGTCTTTAAACAAGGAGCTTTGAAATCAGGTTCGAAGCATGTGGAGCACTGGCTTGAGAAACGCTTCAATATCAGTCTGGCCTCGATGTTATTTCAAAAAGGAGCTGTTTTGGACACTATAGAGGTCTCCACCAACTGGCATAACGCCTATTCAACATACCTGACTATGCAGGAAGCCTTATTAAAAGTAGAAGGGACTATGCTGGCTTCCGGTCATTACTCGCACGTTTATCCTGAAGGGACGGCGCTCTATATTACAACTGTGGGGTTTCCTTCGGGTGATAAAATTGATTACTATAAAAAATTATGGTCAGGGGCAATGGAAGCATGCCTGAAGGAAGGAGCGGCCATATCACACCACCACGGAGTTGGGCTGCAAAGAGGCTTATTTATGAGAGAAGAACATGGTGAGGGGTTGGAGATTATCCGGCGAATAAAAAGCGCTCTCGATCCCCTGGGGATAATGAATCCCGGCAAACTGGGCATCGGGGAGGTGCGGAAATGGCAGAAGTAAATATGGAACAACTCCTAAACTGTGCGCTCTGCCCGAACATGTGCCGCTGTGAATGCCCGGCAGTGCAAACTCTCGGGCGCGAGGCTGTTGCCCCGGCAGGCAAGGCAAGGATTGCCGCCATGCTTAATGTAGGGCACCTGGAATGGAATGAAGAGCTGCTTGAAGCTGTAGCCAACTGCCTGGGCTGCCGCGGCTGCACCATCCACTGCCCCTTTCCTGAGTTGAACCTATGTGACGAGTTATTATTTACCCGCCTTGAAGAAAAGGGAAAAGGGGTAACCCTGCCTTCCTGGACTCCGTACCTGAACAACCTGAAAAAATACGGTAGTCCCTACGGGCAGAAACCGGAAGAGTCCTTAAAAATCTCAAACGATTCCAAGATAATCTTTTTTGCAGGATGTACTTCTATTGCTAATCATCCGCAATCAATCGAAGCAGCAAAGTACCTTTTTGAAAACGCGGGTATTTCATACCAGATGATTGATGAAGACTGCTGTGGATATCCGGCAGAAACATGGGGAGATATTGATCTGGCCAAACAGCTTGCTTCAGAGAATCGCAGAAAAATGATTGAAAGCGGGGCAAAAGTTCTGGTGACGAACTGCCCGGAATGCTGGTCTGTTTTCACTGATCGCTATGCTGCCTGGGGTTTTAAGCTTCCTTTGGAAATTATTGATGGGCCTTCATATTTTCTAAGCTTAATCCGATCTGAAAAACTAAAACCGGAGGAATTGGCTATCAGGAAAGTCAGTTACCATGATCCCTGTATCTGGGCCCGGACAGCCCAAAAAACAGAGGAGCCGAGAGAAACTTTAAAAAGCATTCCCGGCCTGAAATTAGAAGAACCTTTTGCATCAAAAGAACTTACCCGCTGCTGCGGCGGGGGCAGAATGTTTCAGCTTGCATTTCCAAAAACAGCCAACGAAATTGCCAAACGCCGCCTGGCTGAATTTCCCGCAGAGGCTACAATTGTAACTGCCTGTCCCTTCTGCCGGGAAGGCCTGATCCAGGACGATCGCCAGGCCCTCGAACTGGTTGAACTTCTCGCCGCTGCCTGCGGCAAACCAAAATAAGTGTACGATTTAAAGCCTGTCCACTTTTCGTACACTTATTTGTTTTATGATTTGTTGGTTGGGTGACAGGTTGAGGAGATGAAGACACCCAGCGCCTTCAGTTCGCGGTCGGAGCGGTTGACGGTTTTCGGTTTTAGAGCATCCTCATAGGGCACATCTGCTATTTCAAGCCCCCGGATGCCGACCATTACACCAGAGCGGTTTTCGCCAAGCAGGATATCAGCTGCCCTGATCCCGAAGCGGGTGCCCAGGATGATATCATCAGCTACCGGGGCAAGCCCTCTTAAGGTAAATCCTAAATCGGTAGTCCTTACCTCTTCAATTTTCTTTAGCCCCAGTTCAATTCTCAGCACCCTGCGTAATATCTGCGAAATGCCGCCCAGCTTTGGATTGCCAAAGGTGTCAACTTCCGGCGTTTCTTCCAACAGTGATTTGACAACAGCACTTTCCTGTTGGGCTTTCAAAATAACCGGATCGCTGCAGGATATGCTGGTTCCTTCAGCCACAACCAGGTTGACATACTGACGTTCTTTATAAAGTTGGTCTACTTGCGCACAAAACTCGCGAAGGTTTACCGGGCGTTCGGGTATGGTGATCAAATCTGCCCCGGAGGCAACGCCAATTTCCAGGGCTAACCATCCTGCCTGTCTGCCCATTACTTCGACCAATGAGATACGTCTGTGCGCCCGTGCAGAATCCGCCGTGCTTCTTGCAGCCTGAGCTCCGAAGAAGATTGCCGTGCGGAAACCGATCATCACATCGGTGCCCGATACATCATTGTCAATACTTTTGGGAGCCATCACGGTCGGTAACCCCCTGTTTTCAAATCGGAGGGCAGAAAGCAGGGTATCATTTCCGCCTGTTCCCAGAATTCCATCTACACCAAGGCGCTTCAGGTTGTTCAATATTATATCAGGATAGCCCTTTGCCTCATTTTCATCGGTAAAAGGGTTAAAGCGGGATGACTCCAAAATAGTGCTCGATCGATTTTCCAGGCCTATCACTTTAGCCGTATCCAGGTATAAGAGGTGGTCATCCAGGTTATCGGCAGCTAAACCAGCAAAAGCGTTCCTGACTCCAATAAACTCCACGCCATACTCACTGTTACCCCTGCGGACAACTGAGGCAAGAAAAGCGTTTATTCCCGGACAATCTCCCCCGCCGGTTATTAATGCAATTTTGCGGGTCATTATCAACACTCCAAATTTTTATTATGTTTCGGATTGTCCTCTATTTTACCATATCAAAAATTACTAGCGCGGCTCAAGTGTAAGTTTTTCTTTCAAAGTTTTAACGTCGTCGACCTCAAAAATCATTTCTTTATATTCACCATCAAGCCACATTTGATGCTGGTCATCGTAATGTTTGCTTAAGAAATGACCTGAATTTCCTATAGCCAGGGCATCAAAAGCCCGACGGTCCGTCATGTCGACCATATAGCGCCAGGGAGCCGAATGGGTAACTCTGAAGGGTTCGGTGAGCTGGTAGCTCATGTTTGCCGGGGTGTGAAAACTTCCGCCCACCGGATCGGGACCACGGTTATAGAACCGAGCCAACAGGGCTACCGAACCTAAATTATGCTTGAAAGTGATCGTATGAAGCTTGCCCCACTGCCATCCGGTTGGCTCCCCGCCGATCTCTTCATCCAGATAGGAGACGGAAGCCCTGAATGCATTAAGAATTATGTCATCCCTGTTTTCAACGCTTTCGGTATTTACATCATTGAACCAGCCCGATTCACCGCTTAGCAGCATCCGGTCGAAAGCATTTGTGCTCGCTCTCTGAACGAGAAAACGCTCGTATAGTTCTTCACCCATTTCATCGGAAAAAGTCATTTCAAGAAGATTCATGTACAGTGTGTTGTATATTGAAGGACCAACCGAATCGGCTGGCTCTAAAGGCTCATCCAGCCAGGCCCTGAAAAGTTCCAGCACAGCAGCTTCTTTATCACTGAGCTCTGCCCTTTCCAGAGCGCCAACAAGGACTGGTCCCAGGATTTCTGCCTGAGTGTTGTAAAGGCTGCTCTGTCCTTTAATCATATCTTCAAGAGTAAAGCTGGATTGGCCTTCATATTCCCGCCAGATACTCATTGCCCGGTATGGTGGCGCCCAGGAGGCGGTAATAAAATATGGATAATCATCATCAACTACCCGGTGGTTAGCGGTTACAATAATACCCCCCGGAGGGTTATACAAAGTAGGGAGTTCATCATAGGGGATATATCCTATCCATTCATGCTGATCTGTTGTTCCATCTGCCGGCAGCAAACCGTTTCCACTGCGGCGGATCGGAATAAGACCGTTAGCCCTGTAACCTATATTACCCTCCCTGTCAGCGTAGACCATGTTTTGGGTTGGTGTGGCGAAGTCTTCAAGTGCCTCTGTAAACTCTTCCCAGTTTCTCGCTTCCATGTAACCGAGGATTGCCGCGAATTCCCGTGTTCCTTCAAGGGCAGTCCACTTAAGGGATAAAGGTATCTCCAGGTCAACAACACTGCTGATGACCGGCCCAAACCGGGAGATCATCACTTCAATCTGCCGCGGTTCATTTTCTCCTTTGACCGAAAACTCTTCAATGACGATTTCTGCATCAACCCATTCATCCATGTAGAGGTACTGCTTGGGATCATCAGGATTTAATTCCAGAACGTATAAATCCTGCACATCCGGGCCGGTGTTTGTAAAGCCCCAGGCGATATATTCATTGAAGCCTACAATGATGCCGGGCACACCCGGAAAAACAACTCCGGTAATATTAAGCCGGTCCTCCACTACAAGGTGAGCAGTATGCCAGATTGAAGGCAGTCCCATGGCCAGGTGCATGTCGTTGGCCAGTATGGCACCCTTGCCGGAAGCAAGGTCTCCGCTGATCACCCAGTTGTTTGAGCCTAATCCCGGTACATACCTCGTTTGCCCATTCAATTCGGCAATACGGGACAACTCTATTAATGATTGGACTCGATTACTCACGGTTAAATTTGTTTCGGCTCTATTCTCTTTTTCTGATGAGGAAATAATAACAGGCCCGTAATCCGGGTAATCAGGAAAAATTTCCGAAGCAAGTCCAAAGCCGACATGCTCAATCAGGGCTGTATGAAATAGTTCAGTCTGCATGTTACTCCCCAGGTACCAGGACATATAAACGCCTATGGCCAGGCTGTCTATGGGCGTCCACAGCTCCGGTTTGTATCCCAGCAAAATAAATTCCGGGGAGAGGCGATTATAGTTTTCCTCAATGAATGCATTAACTCCCGCAGAGTAGGCTTCAAACAAAGCGAGGGTCTCCGGGTCGAACAGTTGATAATTTTTTTCGGCTGCCCGGTAAAATCCGACCGTCAGGGTAAATAGATCGGTTTCAATAAACTCTTCACCGAGGATTTCAGACAGTTTCCCCCCAACACCCCGCCTGCTCATATCCATTTGCCACAAGCGGTCCTGAGCCTGGGCATACCCCTGGGCAAAAAAGAGGTCTTCCATAGAAGCGGCAATGATATGCGGCACGCCATACTGATCCCGGTAGATTTCAACCGGTTCATTTACCCCGGCAGAAATAACTCCGCTTGTCTTTGGCAGACCGCCGCGAGCAATAAAAGTAATTACCGCCGCCAGAATAACTATTACCAGCAAAAGGACAAACAAAACTATAACCGGCCATTTTCGCTTCATTTAGAACACCCCGCGAAATTTTTATAAAATATATTTATAATTTTCGATAAATAAAAACAATTATCCTGCAATTCCTAATCATAGTTTTAATAACTACAAAAAAACTTGCATAATTAACTTGAAGAGTTTATATTATTATAGAGAAATAAGCAGGTTGCCTAAACATGAGATTATATGTCAGACATGCGGGTGTAGCTCAATGGTAGAGCCCTAGCCTTCCAAGCTAGATACGTGGGTTCGATTCCCATCACCCGCTCCAATTTTTTATAGATGATCAGTATCAACTAAAAACCTTCCCACCTTTCATTAACCCATCAACTGTTACTAGTTTAACCCTTTTCAGAAGTGTAATAGTCATAATTATATAGCAACTAAGTCTATAAAAAGGTAGGTCTATTAAGTGTATTTCGAGATCTCGAAAGATCTAAACCTTCCACAAAAAGAAGTATTCATATTCCTCCGGGACAAAGATAAATATATGCAAAAAGAGGGTTCACCAGTACTTGTATTAGAACAAATATCTGAAGGTCCTGTTGGTATAGGTACGAGATACAGGGAAGTTGTTCAGATGTTACCGTTTTACAGGGGTGAAATATTATCTATAATAACCCGATACGAACCATATGAATACCTTGAAGAAGATTTTTCAGGAGCTGGGATGAAGGGGCATCTTGCTTACCAATTCATAGATAATAATGGCACCACCGAGCTAATTCAACGAGAAAGCATCTTCTTTGCTTTTCCACTAAACCTGCTGAACCCCATTATCAAAAGGATATTTGGTCAAAAGATTTTGGAGCGGTTGGAAGAAATTAAAGTAGAACTTGAGTAGAAAATACGTTTTACAGGTTATTGACTGCTCTCGACCCCGAAGAAACAATATCGTGCGATAAACGAAGAAATACAATGCATTAATGCGAAATATAGTAAAAATCACGACCAACCGGGAATATTTGCGAAAATCTGCCTCTCTCAGATAATATTTGAACTTGATCACCATGGAAATCCTTTGCATAATATTATTAGCACTCGGCAAACGAGAGTGCTAATAATAACTAAAAATATGGGAGGGAAAACCATGAGGGATCTGATTAGAAGAGCAAACAACAATGAAATGGATCGGATCCGTTCAGGAATCGATTCGGTGTTTGCAGATGCTTTCTTCCGTAACTGGCCATCCGGCGGGCAGGGAGCATTTCCACCCGTTGATCTTTTCAACACAGAAGGTTCACTGGTGGCCCTGATAAACCTGCCAGGGGTTGATATCAATGAAGTGGAAGTTACAACCAACAATGATACCCTGACCATTTCGGGTGAAATTAAATTTGAAGTGGGCGAGGGCGAACTGCTCTGGCAGGAAAGGACAGGAGGCAAGTTCTATCGAAGCTTCAAGCTGCCGGTTCCGATCAAAGCCGATTCTGTTGACGCAAGCTATAAAGCCGGAGTCCTGCGTATCGAAATGCCCAAGATCGACGAGCTAAAAAGCAGGACGATCAAGATCAAAGAAGCCAAGTAAAACTTAAAATAACTCAAGAGTCAAGGCATCGGGAATGATCTTATCCCGGTGCCTTTTCATTTATGCCTTGACCTGCCTCACTAGATTACCCAAGTTTAGCTGTTTTCATTTCATTCAATAAGCTATAATAGGAATAATCTTATAATGCCCATTAAAGGATGCAATAATAGATGGAACTGACAGCGCTGCATGCAGTTGGTATTGTAATAACCCTGATTGCTGTATTTGGGAT
Organism: Bacillota bacterium; assembly: GCA_033549065.1. Classification (NCBI taxonomy): domain Bacteria; kingdom Bacillati; phylum Bacillota; species Bacillota bacterium. Next base: position 17,507 of record JAWSUE010000004.1, on the reverse strand, counting down.
CGGCATCTACTCCGGCCGCAAAGTCCGGACTGCTCTCGATTTTTCTGTTAGCGGCCGCAAAGCCGGTTCATTCCTGGTTATGGGCACTATACTGGGCACTCTCGTCGGCGGCGCTTCAACCATCGGCACTTCGCAGCTGGCCTATCTATACGGTTTATCTGCCTGGTGGTTTACCCTGGGAGGCGGTATCGGATGCCTGATCATAGCCATCTTCCTGGTCAAGCCGATGCGAGAGACCAGGTTTGAAACAATTCCCCGGTTTATATCTTCCAGCTATGGCACAACTGCCGGGGTGATGGCCGCTGTCTTTGTATCCCTTGGAATGTTTATCAATATAATGCCCCAGGTGTTCTCTTCGATGGCCCTGCTGTCCTCAATGTTTGCCCTTAATCTGAGCCTGGCTGCTTTACTGACAGTTGCCCTGGCCATATTGTATGTTGTCTTCGGCGGAGCCTGGGGGACAGGCTTGATGGGCGTAAGTAAAATTATGCTCACCTGTTTTGCCATGATTGCTGCCGGGTTTGTAGCCTTTCTTCTCTCCGGAGGAGTTTCAGGGATCACCGGCTACTTCCCTTCATACCCCTGGTTCAGCCTCTTCGGCCGGGGAGTAAATACTGACCTCGCTTCAGCTTTTGCCCTCATGGTCGGTGTTCTTTCGAGCCAGATTTATTTTCAGGGTATATTTTGCAGCCGCGATTTAAAAGCAGCCCGTAACGGCGCCCTGTTGAGCGCTCTTCTCGGTCCGGCCATCGGACTCGGTGGAATCCTGGTCGGTCTTTTCATGCGGATGCACTATCCGGGTATAAATCCGGCTCATGCTCTGCCGCTCTTCGTACTGAATCATTTGCCACCCTGGTTTGCCGGAATTGTCCTGGCGACCCTGCTTCTGGCCTCAATCGGCACAGGAGCCGGCCTGACACTCGGGGTTAGCACCATGTTTAACCGGGATATCTATTTGCGGCTAAAACCGAAAGCAGACGATAAACAGGTTTTAACCGTTTTCCGGATATCTATCATAGCAGTCATGTCTTTGGCCCTGGCAGTTGTCCTCATCGTGGGCAATGATGTGGTTATTCTTAACTGGAGCTACCTTTCCCTTGGACTGCGGGGAGCAACAATCTGCTTTCCCCTGCTTGCCGTAATCTTCCTGAAAGGAAAAATTTCCCCCGGGGCTGGCACTCTGTCGGTAATCCTCGGTCCATCGATTGTTATAATCGGGACTATCATTAAATTAGCCTTGAACCCGCTGTATATCGGCCTGGCAGCCAGTTTTCTTATTCTGGCTATTGATTATCTGCGAAACAGGGGAAACCATTTTATAGAGCTGGAGTAAACAATTAGCATTAAGAAAGGAGTATGACCATGAACCGGTTGAAAGCGCTTCCCGGAGGAAACAGGGTTGTCATTACCGTAATCGGCCCGGACCGGGTGGGGATTATTGCCGCTGTGGCAACAGTTCTCGCTGATAACGGGGTGAATATTCTCGATATCAGTCAGACAGTAATGCAGGAATTTTTTGTCATGGTCCTCGTGGCTGATATGGCCCAGGCAGCTGTTGATCTCGTTACACTGAAAGATCTGCTGGCGAAAAAAGGTGAAGAGTTAAAAATGAGAATTGATGTCCAGCATGAAGATATTTTCAACTTCATGCACCGGATTTAGGGGGTTAAGCTGTTGCTTACTATTGAAGAAATCCTGGAAACGATCAAGATGGTCCAGGAAGAAAATCTCGATATCCGGACCATTACGATGGGTATAAGCCTGCGCGACTGCAGCGATGCCGACCACAAAGCAGCGGGCAGAAAAATTTATGACAAGATCACCCGCTTAGCTGGTTCGCTGGTTCAGGCCGGTGAAGAAATTTCACGTGAATATGGGCTGCCCATTGTTAATAAGCGTATTTCGGTGACCCCGATAGCACTCGTCGCCGAAGCGAGTTCTGCTGAAAACTACATGGAATATGCCTACGCCCTTGAGAAAGCAGCACAAGAGGTGGGTGTTAATTTTATTGGCGGATTCTCCGCTTTGGTGCACAAGGGATTCACCGGAGGCGATTTGAAGCTGATACAATCGATCCCGCAGGCTTTGAGCGAAACAGAACGGGTCTGCGCTTCGGTAAACGTGGCAACTTCGCGAACCGGGATCAATATGGATGCAATCTACATGCTCAGCAGGGTGATCAGGGAGACGGCGAAACTGACAGGTGATCGCGATAGTATCGGCTGTGCGAAACTGGTAGTATTTGCCAATGTTCCCGAGGATAATCCCTTTATGGCCGGGGCGTTCCACGGAATCGGCGAACCGGATTGCGTGATCAATACCGGGGTAAGCGGACCGGGCGTGGTAAAAAGTGCGATCAGCCGTGTTGGTGATGCCGACCTGGGTGAACTTTCTGAAACGATTAAGAAAACAGCGTTTAAGATAACCCGCATGGGCGAACTTGTTGGTCGGGCGGCGGCGAAAAAACTGGGTGTTCCTTTCGGTATTGTCGATGTATCACTGGCCCCTACACCGGCTGTCGGTGATAGTGTGGCAGAGATCCTTGAGGAGATGGGTCTTGAAAGGTGCGGCGCTCCCGGTTCGACAGCCGCCCTGGCTTTGCTGAATGATGCGGTTAAAAAGGGCGGAGCCATGGCATCTTCTTATGTGGGCGGTTTATCCGGGGCCTTTATCCCGGTCAGCGAAGATGCAGGGATGATCAGAGCTGTAAATGATAAAGCGCTGAACCTGGAAAAGCTGGAAGCGATGACCGCAGTTTGCTCTGTGGGTCTTGATATGATTGCGGTGCCCGGAAATACTTCGGAAGAAACTATTGCCGCCATTATCGCCGATGAAGCGGCCATCGGTGTATTTAATAATAAAACGACTGCGGTGAGAATAATACCGGCTTATGGCAAAAAAGTTGGAGATTCTGTTGAGTTTGGCGGTCTATTGGGGAGAGCACCGATCATGGCTGTAAATAAATTCAAGGCAGAGAAGTTTGTCAGGCGCGGCGGTCGCATCCCAGCCCCGATTCACAGCCTGCGCAACTAAAATCGGTTATCACGGGACCAGTATATCGATCATTCCGGGCATGATACTGTATTCAAGGCTGTCTACATATTCCGGGAACAGCTCCCCATCCGAATGAGCGGGTGAAGGCGATTTCAACCGGACGCTGATCTGCCTGGTGTGAATTTCCTGAACGCCTTCAGCTTTAACAAAGGTTCCTTCCGGTTTCATAGCTTTGGGAAGCAGGGCAAGCAGACTCAAAGACGATTTCTTGTAGGCCAGCACGGCTGTGAGTAAGCCATCGGACGGGTCAGCATGGGGTGCCATGAAAAATAGACCGCCGGTTCGTGGGGCATTGCCGACCGAGATCAACGTCAGGGGTCCTTTGTAACTTCCACCATCCCATTCGATTTCAGCCTGCCAGCTGGGATTATGGGCAATCCCTTTTACTGCTGCCGCCAGGTAGCGGGGAATTCCTTTTAAGAATGTCATCTGCTGCTGCAGAACAGTTATGTACGGTTCCAAACCCATGGCTGAATTATTGACAAAAACCCGTTCACCGGCGACGCAGACATCGATCGATCTCGTTTTGCCGGTGGCTATAACCCCGGCAGCTTCTTTAAGATCCAGGGGCATGTTGAGGTTGCAGACGAGATCATTGGCTGTTCCCAGGGGCATAATGCCCAGGGTTCCGAGATGTGCTTTCCCCTTTGCTTTTGCCATCCCATTCACCACGTCACCGATCGTACCATCTCCGCCGGCAGCTATAATCGTCGAAAAACCTTCCCGCACAGCTTCTTCGGCCAGATCAACCGGATGGCGGCTGTGCTCTGAAACAACAAAGGAGAAATCCACACCGGCTTCCTCCAGGGCAGCTCTGGCTTCCGGCCAGCGTTTTTGAGCATTCCAACGGTTTGAGTAGGGGTTCAGTATCACTTTCGCAGTCATGATAGCCTCCAATCTTCCAACAGCAATAATCTGCAGAACAGGTTTTGTTCTTCTACAACACCTTCATTTTTACCTGCTTTAGTATCCGCTGCACTGTAGTATTATTTTACTGAGCATGCCTGTGCGTCAAAAGGCATCTAATATCCTGAATTATTGAGAAGGTTATTAATCAGAAGTTGTTGAATATGACTGTATAATATAAGAAGTGAGGTAAAGAAATGGCAGCAGAAACAGTTGGTTCAACCTCCCTGGTTGCGATGATCATCACGCTCCTGATCTGTTTCGGATTACCCCTGATCCTCTTGATCTACTTCTATGTTAAAGAACGCATCTCCATCGTTGCTGTACTGGTAGGCGCTCTTGCATTTCTGGTATCACAGGTTTTTATCCGTATTCCCATTCTTAGTGTAATTTCCGGCATGGATTGGTACCGACAGATGGCAGCAAACCTGATCCTGATCGCTCTCTTCCTGTCACTTACTGCCGGATTGTTTGAGGAAGTTGCCCGCTTTCTCGGTTTTAAATTTCTATTAAAAAAACACCTTTCATGGAAAAATGGTATTGCCTTCGGTATCGGTCACGGTGGAATTGAGGCAATAATACTGACCGGCTTTACCTATATAAATAATCTGGTTTACAGTGTTATGATCAACACCGGTGCATACGATGAACTCCTGGCCCCCCAGTTGGGGCCTGAAATGGCCCAATATATCAAGACACAACTGATCAGTCTGCCACCGCATATATATCTTGTTGCCGGGTTTGAACGGGCATTTACTATTTTTATTCACATAGCTCTTTCCCTTATCGTTTTGCTGGCTGTAACCAGGCGTAACTACATCTACCTGCTTTATGCAATCCTACTTCATGCAGCGGTCAATATTCCGGTAGTTATAATCCCCGGCCTCGGAATGGATATTTTGTATGCAGAATTATACCTGTTACTTTTGGCTGTTTTCAGCATTATATTTATCAAGCGCTCGCCTAGTTTGTACCCGGAATTGCCTGTTTCAGACAATTAAGTCTGTAATAATACTAATAAGTTTTTAGATGGGAATTATAACATGTCAACTATCAAGGATATAGCCCGCAAAGCGGGTGTTTCCGGAGCCACAGTCTCACGAGTGATCAATGATGCCAAGAATGTAAAACCGGAAACAAGAGAGAAAGTTCAAAAGGCAATCAAGGAACTGAGCTACTATCCCAACAGCCTGGCCAGGGGCATGCGCAGTAAAAAAACAAACAGCATCGGCCTGATCCTGGCTGATATAACAAATCCTTTTTATGCTGAAACTGCAAAAACAATTATTGAAACTGCCGGCAGGCACGGTTATTCAATTATTCTCTGCAATACCAACAATGATCTCGATGAACAGCAGAAAGATATTGAGATCCTGCTTCAGCGTAAAGTTGACGGTTTCATTTTCGCTTCAGTACATTGGAAAGATCCGGCGGTTAACAAGGTAATTCAGAACAATATTCCACATATGCTGTATAACCGGGTGACATCAAAAAGCAGTAACCTGAATTACGTTATTCTCGACAATGAAAGAGGGTCTTTTATTGCCGTCGAACATCTTTATAAACTCGGCCATCGAAGAATTGCTCTAATCAGGGGACCGCAAACCTTCTCTACCGGAAGGGAAAGAACCAGTGGTTATATCAACGCTCTTAAATATTTTGGCCTGCCCTATGACGAGAAACTGGTGGTGCAGGGTCAGTACAGAAGTAAAGAATCGTACGAGGCGACAAAGAAACTGCTTTCTTTAGCTGATCCTCCGACAGCAATCTTTGCCGGCAACGACTTGATGGCTTTAAGCGCCATGGAGGCAATTGTTGCCTCCGGGTTGTCAATTCCCAAAGATATTTCTCTTGTAGGTTTTGATGATATCGAAATTTCATCTCACAGCGGCATTAAACTGACAACTGTATCCCAGAACCCGAATATAATGGCAGAAATTGCAATTGATAATCTTTGTAAAATTATTACAGCAGTAAGCATTCAACAGCCTGTCCAGATTGTTCTCAAGCCTGCCTTGGCTGTAAGGGAAACAACAGGGCCATTATAAATGATTTATAATAGAAATAGCTATAAAAATTAATAAATAACCAGCAGGATTATTATTGATAATATTGAATAGCTTAAGATAATGTAAACGATTACACAAACATCCTCAGCAACAGGAACCTACATAATCTTAAGCGGGATAAGGCCAAAACACCATTAGAATTTAAACATCAAAGCGGCTAAAAGTGTAATCGTTTACATTTTTGTACATGTCGAGATCAACGCTAGGAGGTAAAATAGATGGTTTTCCCATTCAGTCTTCCAGGTATTAACTATTTCGGAAGAGGTGCACTTTCTGAACTAGGCCCTGAGGTTGCCGGATATCGGGCTAAAAAAGTGTTCCTGATTTCCGATAAAGGGGTGGCCGATGCAGGCCTGATTGAAAAAGTAGCCAGGCAGGTTAAGGAATCAACTGCTGAATTTTTATTATACCTTAATGTTAAACCGGAACCAACAGTTGAAGATCTCGATCGCTGCCTGGAAGCTTTCAAAATGGAATCGTGCGATCTGATTATCGGCCTGGGTGGTGGCAGCCCGCTTGATGTTGCGAAGGGCGTCTCTATTCTTGCTACAAACGGGGGAAGTATTCTTGACTATGTCGGTATAAATCTGATTCCGAAATCGGGCATTCCAAAAATCCTGATACCAACCACAGCCGGTACCGGGGCTGAAGTAACAAAGAACGCTATCTTTACCGATAAAAAAGAACAGCTTAAAAAGGGAGTAGTTAGTAAATATTTATTGCCGGAGGTGGCCATTGTTGACTCAGACTTAACTTTAACCATGCCTCCAAGCGTAACTGCTGCGACCGGCATGGATGCTCTGACTCACGCGATTGAATCTTACACCGCACCAAAGGCTACTATTCAAACAGATCTTTATGCTCTGAAAGCGATCGAGTTGATTGGAGAAAGTTTAAGACAAGCTGTGGCTTCAGGAACTGATGCAAAAGCCCGGGAAGATATGGCTCTGGGCAGCGTTTTTGCAGGAATTTCATTAGCTAATGCCGGAGTCGGGGCAGTTCACGCCTGTGCTTACCCGATTGGCGGTCGCTTTGGAACCGGTCACGGGGTAACCAATGCCCTTCTCCTGCCGTATATTATGGAATATAACCTGGTTGGTAACCTGAAAAAGTTTGCAAACATAGCCCATGCGCTTGGCGAAATTACTGATCAAATGCCACTGCGGGAACAGGCCAATCTCGCGCCCAAAGCGGTATTTTCCCTTTCAAAGGATATCGGTATTCCGCAAAAGTTGAGCTTATTCGGGGTGAAAAAGCAAGATATTCCCGACCTGGCTGAGGCAGCTATGAAAGTAACCCGCTTGATGGATAACAGCCCAAAAAAACTGACCCTTGAGGAAGTTACCAGCTGCTTATATAATGCTCTCGATTAAAGTCGTACAGGTATGATAGGAGGTTAAAATGGGAAAAATAAGCGTGGATCTGACAGGGGAAAATGCAATAGTTACCGGAGCCGGGAAAGGTATAGGCAGGGCAATTGCATTGAAGCTGGCTGAATCAGGCGCCAAGGTTTTTGCCGTCAGCAGAACCCTTAAAGATCTGGAAGTAGTTAGAGATGAAATAAGGAAAGGAGGTGGAGAATGTTCAATATTCAGCTGTGATGTTCAAAATGTTAATCAGATAAGTGAAATGGTCGATAAAGTTAGCGAAGAGGCAGGCAAGATTGATATTCTGGTCAATTCTGCCGGTCTGAATATCCAGGCTCATACCCTTGATGTTACCGAAGAACAATGGGATACAGTAATCAATACTAATCTGAAAGGTTCATTTTTTACATCACAGGCTGCTGCCAGAAAAATGAAGGAATTTAATGAAGGACGAATTATCAGTATTACTTCCCAGATGGCGTTTGTTGGTTTTTTCAAGCGAGCTGCCTACTGCGCAAGCAAGGGCGGACTCACCCAGGCTACGAAGGCCATGGCGGTTGAACTGGCCGAATTCAATATCAAGGTAAATTGTGTCGCCCCGACTTTTTTGAAGACTCCTTTAACCGAGCCGATGTTTGAGGATATTGATTTCTATAACGAAGTGCTGAGCAGAATACCACTAGGTAAAATTGGCACTCCTGACGATGTTGTTGGTGCAGTTCTCTATCTTTGCTCAGACTCGGCCGATCTGATTACCGGTAGTACAATTCTCGTTGATGGCGGATGGGTAGCCTGGTAACAAACTTATGGGTTAACCTACAGAGGTGCTTCGAAACGCTGTTTTCGTTTATCCCGGAAGCAGTGTTTTTTATTTGAAGAGGTAGCTAAACAGAAGGGTTACAGGGAATAATAAAGAATTACTTAACAATTTAAATAACAATGGTTCTTTTGTATCAAATAATATTCGTTTGTAGTGTAATCAAACGGGGAGTGTGATAGCAAACAATGAAGGTATTCTATGGCGACATTGTAACCTGTGACGAAAAAGGAACAGTATATCAGTACCTAGTTGAGGATGAAGGAAAAATCGTATTTGTCGGCGATAAACTGCCGAGGACCTACATGCGCGAATCCGGGCAGATTGACCTCGGTCCGAAAGCTCTTCTCCCTGCATTTGGTGATGGCCATATCCACTTTTCAAACTGGGCTATATTTAATTCCACATATGATGTCCGTGCAGCTCAGTCAATCGCCGATGTAGGCCCGATTATTAAAGAATATGCAGAGAGAGACCCCGGGGCAAAAGTACTGGTTGGTTTCGGTTATTCCAAGAATTCCATAGCGGAAAGGCGTTTGATCACCAGGACTGAACTGGATGATATAGTAAAAGACCGGCCAATATACCTGATCAATTATGACGGACATTCGGCTGTCGCCAACAGCGCAGCTATCGGTTTGATGCCGATGGAAATACGCTCCCTTCATGGATTCAACCTGGAGTCCGGCCAGTTATTTAACGAGGCATTTCTTAAAGCCAACGATTTTATTACCAACAAAATTCCGTTTACCAGGCTGCTTTCATCTATGGTTAAGGGGATGGATACGCTTGCCGGTTACGGGGTTGGTCTGGTCCATCCGGTGGAAGGCGTCGGTTTTCCCCGTGATCTGGATGTAGATGTGGTCCGCTTTGTAGCAAGGAGTGCTCAGCTTGAATTTCGGGTCTACTTTCAGACTATGGATATCAAGAAAGTGTTACGCCGGAAATTACCACGCATCGGGGGCTGCTTTGCCTGCCAGCTTGACGGCTGTTTCGGGGCTAAAGATGCTGCTCTGCTCGAACCGTATAGCGATGACCCCGGGAACCGGGGCATTCTTTTCTACAGTGATGAAAAGGTTATCGATTTCGTCAAAGCAGCTAACCGGGCCGGGTTACAGGTCCAGATGCACTGTATCGGTGATGCTGCCGTTAACCAGGCAGTCCGGGCTATCGAATCCGCCCTTGAAGATTTCCCGCGTAACGATCACCGGCATACACTAATTCACGCCTGCATGATTCCTGAAGAAACCCTGGAGAAAATCGCCGCACTGAAGATCGGCATTACCCTGCAGCCGGCCGTACTTACCTCTCCGCTGGAACCTCCGGATTATCTTGAAAAGATCCTGGGTGACAGGTTCATTACCGGTTCTCCCCTGCGTAAAATGGTTAACATGGGTATTCATGTCAGTGGAGGTTCAGACGGGCCGGTAACCATTCCGGACCCCATCGAAGGTATCCATGCTGCCTGTAACCAGCATAACCCCGATCATTCTCTAAGTGTTCACGAAGCTCTCAGGCTCTATACCTACAACATTGCCTATACTTCATTCGATGAAAAAGAAAGAGGGACTCTGGAAGAGGGCAAGGCGGCCGATATGGTTATATTAAACCGCAACCCCTTAAAACTTGATCCTGCCGATTTGCTGAAACTGAAAGTGGAGAAGCTCTACATGGCTGGTCGGGAATATGAAAAAGGGAGAAAAGTCCCGCAGGTTATTTTTGAAAGCATTAAGAAGTTGGGCCGTCCCGTCTAACAATAAAGTTAACCCGAAAGTATAATGAACAAATTCCCCTAACGGTCCAGTTAATATAGACCTCCGGTATGATGTGCCATTTAATTGATTCAGGTAGCATGATAAATGTAGAAGTCTAATTATTACCGGAAGGTGTCTTTTTTATGCGAAAAATATTTCTGGGGTTAATAATTACCGGCATCGCCACTGTTATATTTATTTCGGTGAGATCAAATACCTCCTCTATTGTTATTAATCCTCCATCCCCGGGAACGGTTATATCTGAAGAACAGGTTGTCATGGAACCGGTCGGTTTCTTTACCATAACTCAGGGCGGCAGTACGAAGGCGCTGGTTATTCAAAACAATCTATCCAGGCCGGTTCGATTCAGCATCGGATACGAGCACCCATACCTTTCTTTTCAGCCGCAGAGCGAAAGCATCCCATCGGGAGGAACTATAGATGTTTATATTAATCTGGATCACCTTTGCCCCCCGGGAGATATTGAGCTGCCTGTGTATCTTCGTGGTGATCTTGAAGATGAAAGACTTGGTATGGAAGCGGTGCTTTCCTTCAGGGTAAAACCGGGATACCTCTTCCTCAATCTGGTTGAAGGCAATCCGGAAATTCTCTGGAACGGTGAACCTGCTCCCCGCGGAACAGAGCTCTATTACAGAATACCCGGTGAAGAAGCCTGGAATCTGTGGGGTGAACTGCCCCGTATAAGTCAGTCGGTTGACCTTGATCATGGCACTTATGATTTCGAATTTAAGGCTGTTCTGGGCGAAGTGGAATCCACACCTGATCTCTACAGGGTTACGGTTAGTGATACCATTTCCTTTACGGAAATAGAAATAGATGATTTGCAAACACCTGAAGAAGTAGCTCTAACCACACCTGCACCGGTTAAAACGCCCAAACCAATAGCGGAAGTGAAGCCCACGCCTCTTCCATTTCAAGCTACCCCGGCTATTCCAGGCTACACAGCCTATGAACTGAAACTTTCTGCCGATCAGAAATCCGGTTTCTACTACTTTAGAAATTTCTATGTCAACCCGACCGAAAACTCGCTTTACCTGCCTGATGATGCCTATGTATATATATCTTTTGATCGGGATGGACTCGGCCTCTATTTTGACTGGTCTTCAAATTATTCTTTTGCCATGGTTGTCGTTCGTGGCGGCCCGGCATTCAATACCTACCGCTACAACCCTCCGACCGTAGGCGACTATTACCTGCATCCGCCGGTCAATCCGGAGAATAAACTATACCTTGGCATTACCAGTATTATTTTTTATTATGGTGGATAAACCGGATCTTAAGCTCTGCTTCCCTATTTTAAAAGGACTTTTCCTAAAGTGTGGTCCTTAAGTGGTAGATGTAAACTCTTCTTTTGTGCCACTTAAGATACACCTGCGGTGTGATGTTATAAATACCCTAAAAGAATATAAATTATATTAGGAGAAATATATTCTTCGGAAATGAGGGCTTCAGATGAGGAAGATTTTACTGGGCCTGGTGATTACCGGCCTGGCCCTGACGCTATTTATAACGATTAAGCCGCAAACCGCAAACCTTATTGTAACCCCCGAAGGTCCTCAAAGTGTGCCGGCGGATCAGGCATTAAGCGTCTTGCCAGTCCCTTACTTCGAAATTGTTCAGGGTGAGAGTACAAAAGCCCTGACAATTCGTAATAACACCGGGCAGAGAATCGGGTTCAGTTTAGGGCACGAGAACCCCTATGTTACTTTCCAGCCACAGGGCGACCAGATCGGGCCGGAACTTTCACGAGAAATTGAGATAGTTATAGATCCGGAATGTCCGGTTGGCATGATCGATCTTCCCGTCTACCTGCGGGCTGATATACTCGGCGAAAGAATCGGGTTAGAGACTTCCTTAAGCTTTAGAGTTGTTGAAGGTAACCTCTCATTTGAACAGCTTGAAGGCAGTTTCGCTGTACTCTGGAACGGGCATCCGGCACCCCGTGGAGTACTTGTCTATTACCGTCAGCCCGGAGAAAGTCAGTGGGATGTTTGGGGAGAAACACCACGGGTTGAACCGCCCCGTTATCTCGCACCGGGTGATTACAATTTTGAATACAGGGCGAAACTGGGAGATGTGGAATCACCAGTGGCGCTTTTAAATATCACTGTTGAGGAAATAATCGTCAAGACTCCCGAACCCGAACCGGTTGCTGAAGCTCCTGCAACCGCTGCTGCTCAGCCTGTAATCGAAGAAGAAAAAGAACCGGAACCGCCTCCAATCGGCACATGGGAATACCTGATGTGGAAGAAAAAGATGCGTCAGGAAGCAATGAAAGCCAGCCAGGAAGTGGAAGAAGAAGTCCCCGAATGGTGGGAATTCTAATCAATCCGGTGCAGGCCTTTCGATACAGCATAGAGTGCAGCCTGAGTGCGGTCATTTAATTCAAGCTTTTCAAGAATAGAACCAACATGTTTTTTAACAGTATGTTCGCTTATGTACAACTCATCAGCTATGCATTGATTATTTAGTCCTCTGCTGAGTGCTTTAAGAACTTCCAACTCTCTGGGTGTTAATTCGCTGAGGTCGGGTTTTCTGCTGAACCGGCCTTTTTCCATGGCCATCTGGACTACAACGGGATCAAAATATTTTCTGCCCTGGCTGACAGTTCTTACAGCGTTGATCAGTTCTTCCGGAAGTGCTTCTTTAAGGATGTAGCCATCTACATTTTCAGCTATTGCAGCCTGTATCTCCTCTTCTGTTGAGTATGAAGTCAGAATGATGTACCTGGTTTTATCACAGATCTGCCTGCCCTGCCGGACAATTCCCAGGCCATGTTCATTATTCAGCCTTAAATCAACCAGGGCTACATCGGGTTCCTGCTCTTTAATGATTTTTAATGCCTCTTTTATATTCGATGCGCTTCCTGTCAGCTCCATATCTTTTTCCAACCTGGTTGCCGCCTCTATCCCTCTTCGAACCAGGGGGTGGTCATCAACCATCATTACTTTGATCATCACATGCTCCCTCCTTCTCTTAAATCACCGGCTTACTCCACTGAAACCGGTGATGTCGGTATTGAACAGGTTACTTCAGTTCCTTTACCCTGCTTGCTCTTTATGTCAAGGGAACCCTGCAGGGAAAGGGCTAACTCACGCATATTGACCAGGCCCAGCCGGTTTCCGGCGGAATAAAGGTCCAGGCTGCTCTGAACATCAAAGCCTCTGCCGTTATCACTTACTTTTAGAATTGATCTGAAAGGTGTTATATCAAGGTGTACTATGACTTCAGAACATTTCCCGTGCCGCAGGGCATTTCCCGTTGCTTCCCTGATGATCCTGTAGAGCACCTTGCAGATGGCCGGGTTTAAATATTCCGTACTGCCGTTTACCGTGTTGGCAATTTTTATCGAGTTCATTCTGGCCAGTTTATCCAGGTAGCTCGATATTTCATCAATAAACTCCTTATTTGTTTCCTGGCGCGGGTTAAGACGGTAGATCAGCGAACGCAATTCGCGGGCAGTCTGGGCGGACAGGTTTTTGATGTCTACCAGGGTATCATGATATTTTTCTTCAAGCATGCCGTCGGTTTCTTTTGATAATGAGTCGATGCTGTATACAATGCTGAACAGATTCTGTGAAATAGTATCGTGGATTTCATTGGCGATCCTCTTCTGTTCATCTATGACCAGCAGCTTATCTGCAAACTGCTCGGCACGGGCTCTTTCCACGGCGATGGCGCTCAGATCGGCTAAAATATTGAGGATGTGAATCGTCTCATCGGTCTGGTAGGTATTGTTTAACTGAATGCCGGCCAGCATGCCAAAACAGTGAGAACCGGTTTTCACCGGGATGCTGATCAGTCTTGCACCATTTGAGGGTGAGTTTATGAGTGGCTTTATAACCGGTTTTTTACTCTGGGAGACCTCATCCCATGATTCAAGCAAAGGCTGCCGCCACTCTTCTTCGGGAAAAAGGCTCTTCGGTCCCTTTACAGAAAAAATCGGATAGTATTCATCATACTCCTCACGGCCTACGTTTTGCATCCAGAAGATTGCCTTGGCACAACCTGTCAGCGCCCGGGCATAGGAAGCAAAAAGTTCAATAACCATACGTGGATCATTATGTCTTGATACAGTTTCAACGGCGGCGTATATAGAGGAGATATGCTGCAGAACCCTCTCGCGCTGTTTGAACATGGATAGCCATTCGGCAGTTTGTTCGGCAAAACGGATGAATAACAGAAGGTTTTCCGAAAAAGATAAGGGATTGATCATTGGCTTCAACCAGCCAACAAATAAAGCGGAAACCTGGTTCTTCTCACCCTTTAGCGATACGGCAACAAAGTTTCTATTTCTACCGATCAACATTTTTTTTGATCCGGTATGAGATAGTTCGTCCCAACGATCTTCTAATTCATTGCGAACAACATTTGCCTGTAAACCGCGAATATTTGAATTTGAACATGCAATCTTAATATTTATTACAGCATTGTTGTCAGGAATTTCTTCATTTACTAATGTTATAAATACAGCGGCCTGCCGAAAGGGGAATAAACCAACAAGAGTCTCAATCAAAGCATTGTAGATGTCTTTCTGGCTTTTACATGTTGCCACTTCACGCTGGAATTTTGAGAGGCTCTGAAAGACCTGGTAGTTTTCAGAGAGGTTCTGATAGGCAGAAAGCAGTTCTCTCTTTTGGCTTTTGCTTTCCATTGTCTGTTCGGATAAGTTTAAATGCATGCGGGCGAACATATACATGATGATCACAATTACTGTTAAATTGAGCGCGGCGTAGTAATTATTATTTAGAATATCGGAAAGGGTGAAGAAAGCCCCCAGCAGGAAGTATTTCCAGCCAATAGTCCCGACAATCAATACCCCAAGTATTAAGAGAGCATAGGCCAGGCTAAAAAAGGCAGTAGAAACAATGAAGGGGTTTAATGCATACCAGAGAAAGGGGCCGTGAAATCCACCTGTATAAGTTAACAACAAGGATATACCAACAACTTCAGTAATTATAAGGAAGGATACAACTTTTATATTGTTCCAGTAATGCTCATAAAGGCTGATCAATAAAATGGCCGAGGCGGTAAGTAAAAGAATTAAACTTAGCTGTGAAAGCAGGTCAAAGTTACCGGGGAACAGCAAAAATAGAGTTGATGAAAGCAGCAGGGAAAGCAACCGGTAGAGGCGGATTATGCTGGTAGGCTTCATGTTGGCTAATAATCTACCGAGTTGGACAGGAACTTTTCGTTTCTCCCTTACCTCTTCCTCCAACTCCACAGAATCGTCACTTTGTAGTGTTTCGAGTTCTGTTTTCATTGTAAGCCTCGTATGCCGGTATCAATGTACCGGCATTAAAAAATTAAGAATTATTATCAACATTTAAATTTTCGACATGGTGACAATAATTCCTTTTTTTGAAAGTACGAATTTTCGTAACCCCAACCATTAAAAGTACCCTGAGTACTAACTTATTAACTTATTGTCGAAATAATACTTAATACCCACAAAAAATGGGTAATAAGAACCATGCAGTAAACGGCTAAGAGTGATAATTTTTAAAGTGGGCGTATGTGCCCTTCACATAGATCCAACCTCATGAAATTATACATAATAAAATGAAATGAGGAGGAGATTTACAAGATGATTAAAAAGAGCAAGTGGCTGGCAGTTACTTTGGCAGTAATGATGTTGATTGGGATATTTGGTGGATCAGTATTAGCAATGGATCCACCAGGTGACGCTCAGGAGGTGCCCTTGTATGCCGGGCAAAATATCGAAGTCGGTTCGGTTTTTGTCTGGAATGACAGTGAGAACCTGTTCGTCCTATATAAATTAAGCGAAGGTGCATTGGAGGATGGCTGGTGCATTTCTGAAACACATCTCCATGTTGGGAAATCTCTTGATGAATTTCCGCTGGCAGGCCGTCAGCAAAACCCTGTTCCCGGCCAATTCGATTACAGTGACCCCCATGGATGTGTACCGGAGTATCTTTATGAAATTTCCTTAGATGGTTGGCTGGTAGGTGATGAACTTCTGGTTGCTGCCCATGCGGTGGTCAAGAATACAGTAGTCTTGGATTGTTGGGAAACAGTATGGCAAATAGGCGATGTAGAAGAAAGAGATCCGGCAACAGGATTACTATACAATTATGCTGATGAATTCAACTGGGGAGCCCCGGCTGGACCGACGACTATGGGGCTAACTTTAGCCCAGGAAACACCACCTTTTACCAACCCATTTATAGTTGGAACTACACCTACCAGTGAGTTTCCGTTTAATTCAAATGCAGTTAGGGGTTACGCAACCGATTTCGAAGTTAAATGGGACGGGGCACTAAATTACGGAGGCAAACTAACTATTTCATGGTCACCTGGTAATTCTGCATTTGAACGCAAAGTTATTAGTGGCGATGGGATAACTGAAACTATCGTAACTGCAAATGGAAGTGTAGCATCTGGCCAAGGATGGTTTATGGATCAATATCTTCTTGTAGAACATTCCGTGATTGTTTCACCTCTAGCAGATGGATTACAAACGATAAGATTCCAACATACTAATGGAGATGGAACATTTTGGGATTGGGTTCGGCTTGAAGAACCATGTGTAGAAATTAATATCGAAACTGCCTGGGGCGCAGGAAACCGCTTTACAAATCAGGGGAATTGGGCAACATACTTTGAATATACTTTAGAATAAAACTACTCTGTGTGCTAAATTACTAACTTATTGCCTGCCTTAGAGAATAATTCTGAGGCAGGCAATTATTTTTGTACTCTGAATACTAACTTATTAACTTATTGCTTGAAGCTGCTGAAATACATGTTTAAGGTTTGTTAATACTCTTGATCCGTCTGAACCGGGCAGTGGCAGCAGATTGACAAGACCGAATACGAGGTTGGTCAGAAAGAGAAGTTCCTGTCCTGTTATGAAGAACGAAATTGCGAAAAGAAGATTTATTGCCGGACCCGCTAAAGAAACAAACGTCCTTTTAAGCGGTTCATTTGCATAAGGCTCCCAGCTGATACCGATACCTTTTAGATTCAAGACCAATCCTTGAATGCGTCCAGCCCGGGTGAGCATTATTCCCAAAGCATGGCCGGCTTCGTGAATAAAAACAGTAAACAATATTGCAATAATCATTTTTTGCTTCCTCCATCATACGGAATCAATTTCCATCCGACGATAATGGAGGAGTACAGCAAAAATCCTGTTTCGGTAGCCTGGCAGTCATACCCTTACAGGGCTTAGACCCATAGCTTTGCGTCGCTTCCTTTCGAAAGCTTTGCCATTATCGTCAGGTTTATTTCTCTGTTAAAAACATATATTTATGCTACTGAAATCAGTATAACCCAACAAGGTGGTATAAAGCAAACTTTTTCTCCACTCGAACAACTAATTTCTGCACCTACACTTTTACACTTTAGTAGTAGTGAAATGTAGACTATCCGGTGATGTTAAAAAATTTTATGAGATTTAAGATTATGATAACTTCAGTGAATTGCATAATATTTCGGGAATATTTATTTCATCATTTAATAACATCCAGGGAGGTGTTTGCGAAAGTAATTAGAC